>NZ_DATJPM010000056.1 GCF_035506375.1 Methanocella sp. | reverse complement strand
ATGGGCCCGCTGCGATTTGAACGCAGGGCCTCTCGGTTATCAGCCGAGCGCTTGTCGCTGCCTTTCGGGGCAGTTCCGACCTGGCTAAGCTACGGGCCCAACATCTTGTGTAAAAGTCATTACTACTACATAAAAGTTATGTTCAAAGCCGCAGACATAATGGATTTATATAAGTTACAATGATTTCAGGCTGAATCCAATGAAGTGCGATAAGTGCGGCAAAGAAGCCGTCATTTTCCAGAAGTACTCGGGCATGCACCTCTGCGCCCACCACGAGATCGAGGACGTGGAGCGTAAGATCAAGAAGCGTATGCGGCAGGAAAGGATGGTCGTCCCGGGGGACCACGTGGCCGTCGCGATGAGCGGAGGTAAGGACAGCGCCGCCGTTCTCTCAATTTTAGTCGAGACGTTCGGCGCCAGGCCGGACATTAAGTTCACCGCAATCACGATCGACGAAGGCATTGAAGGGTACCGTAATTTTTCTCTCCCGAAGGTGAAGGAGCTCTGCGACCGCCTCGGCGTGCCTCACTTCGTCGTTTCTTTTAAGGACGATGTCGGCTGCACGCTGGATGAGATGCTCACGCATGACCGGAAAGAGGCGTCGTGCACTTACTGCGGCGTCTTTCGGCGCACTCTGCTGAACACGATGGCGAAATGGATAGGCGCCAACAAGCTGGCCACCGGCCACAACCTGGACGACGATGCCCAGACGGTCCTGCTAAACGTGATGAACGGCGACACTGAGCGATTAGCGCGCCTCCGGCCGACCAGGCCCCAGGAAGGCCTCGTGCCCCGCATCAAGCCGCTCATGGACGTGCCCGAGAGGGAAGTTGCGCTATATGCGTTCCTGAAGGGGCTGCCCTTCTACATGGGTGAGTGCCCGTATGCCCGCGAATCCCTGCGGGGCGAGATCAAGGACATGCTGAACGACTTCGAGGCCCGGCACCCGGGCACGAAATATTCTATCATGCGCGGGTTCGACAATATGGTGGGCTGCCTCAAAGAGAAATATCCCCAGGTGCCGTTAACGAAATGCGAGATCTGCGGGGAGCCGGGCATCAAGGGCGTATGTCAGACGTGCAGGCTGAAAGAGCGCATTAAGATCGCGGGCAAGTCGCCAGTAAAAGAGCAGGAAAAGATTTAAGTTTTTCTTTGGGCGACCGCGTTCTGGAGCTTGAACTTGATCATCTTATCGCCCGGCGAGAGCTTCAGGGCCTCGTCGTATTCTCTTATCGCCTCGCTGTACTGCTGCCGCCTCTCGTGGATATCGCCTATCAGCAGATGGGCTTCCGCGTTGATCGGATCGATGCTCAAAGACCTGCCCAGCTCTGCGAGGGCATCGTCCATCCTGTTCTCATGATAAAGCTCGTAGCCCTTCTTGAAGTGTTCGTCGGCTCCCCGCGTGGCGCATTTACCGGGAACCAGGTCGAGGGTAATGCGGTTATCGTGCGCGCATTCCCCGAACTCCGGGTTGCAGTCAGGGTGCTGAGGAATGATGATCTCGGGCGGGTTATCACAGATGTCCTTATCGTCTTTTTTATCCATGATGAAAAATCAGCGATTGCATATATATCTTTATTCTATGCAAATCGCGCTCCCGTTAAAAACTATGAACATGTCATCCCTTTGCCACTGCGATGGGTACGAGCCTGGCGACCTTCTTCGAGA
Source organism: Methanocella sp. (assembly GCF_035506375.1). Classification (NCBI taxonomy): domain Archaea; kingdom Methanobacteriati; phylum Methanobacteriota; class Methanomicrobia; order Methanocellales; family Methanocellaceae; genus Methanocella; species Methanocella sp. The sequence continues at coordinate 23,473 of NZ_DATJPM010000056.1, read as the reverse complement.
TACCCAGCCGGTCCACGACGGCGACGACCTCGTCGATCTCTTTGTAAACTTCGGGGGCTTCTTCGGCGATAGCCGAGTCCTTAGGCGCTTTCACGACGATGCCCCGCTCCAGAAGCTGCCGCTTCACTTCGTTGCCCCGGATATCCCTCAGGGCCTCGTTGCGGCTCATCACGCGCCCGGCGCCATGGCAGGTGCTGCCGAAGGTGAGCTCCATGCCGCGCTGCGTGCCGGCTAAAACGTAAGAGGCACTGCCCATGCTGCCCGGGATAATAACGGGCTGGCCCACGTCACGATAAGCGACGGGGACCTCGGAACGCCCGGGAGCGAAAGCCCTCGTCGCGCCCTTACGGTGGACGCACAGCCTCTTCTTCACGCCGTCCACCTCATGCTCTTCGAACTTGGCCACATTGTGCGCGACGTCGTAGACCAGGTCCATCTTTATATCCCGCTTATAGTGTTTCCTGAAGGCCTCGCGCACCCAGTGAGAGATGATCTGGCGGTTCGCCCAGGCGTAGTTTGCGCCCGCGGCCATCGCGGCAAAGTAATCCTTCGCCTCGGTCGAGGATAGCGGCGCACAGGCAAGCTGCCGGTCGTAGAGACGGATGCCGTACTTGTGGGAGGCCTGTTCCATTACCCTTACATAATCAGTGCAGATCTGATGGCCTGCACCCCTGGAACCGCAATGTATCATGACGGTGACCTGGCCCTCCTTCAGCCCGAACGCCTTTGCGACGGCCTCGTCATAGATCTTCTCGACCTTCTGGATCTCCAGGAAGTGGTTGCCGCTGCCCAGGGTGCCGAGCTGTGGCCGGCCCCGGTCGAAGGCTTTTTTAGATACTTTCGCGGGGTCTGCGCCTTTCATCTCTCCGTTCTCCTCGCAGTGCTCCAGGTCTTCCCTGACGCCGTATCCGTTCTCCACGGCCCACCGGGCCCCGCTTCGAAAGACTTCGGCGAGCTGGGCGTCATTCACGCGGAACTTAGACTCCGAGCCCAGGCCCGATGGGACGGCCTCGTATAATGCGTTGATCAGGTCGACCTTATGGGGCTTGACATCCTCGGCCGTCAGCTCAGAGCGGAGCAGGCGCACCCCGCAGTTGATGTCGAAGCCAACGCCGCCCGGGCTGATGACTCCCGTCTCAGTGTCAAAAGCGGCCACGCCGCCGATGGGGAAGCCGTAGCCGATGTGCACATCGGGCATGGCCATGGAGTACCTCTGAATGCCCGGCAGCGTCGCCACGTTCGCCGTCTGGTCCAGGGCGCCGCTCTCCAGGCCCTCGATCAGGCGGTCCGATAAAAAGATGTGCCCGGGCACGTTCATGCCGGGCTTGTAATCCTTGGGGATCTCCCAGACGTCCTCGGAGATCTTCTTCAGCTTATCCGCAGCTACCATGCATTATCATCCGGTTAAATGTCCAATAGTACTTGTGCCTCATATACGTTATCCTTTTTTTCAAAGCGCAGGTCGTGGAAAGTCACGGCTTTGATGTGCATGAAAACGTCGGGATGGCGCGCTATGCTTTCCCCGAACACCTTCGCTTTTAACTTAAAGGTGCACCTTTGCTGCTCGACGTGCGCCTCGAACCGGCTGAATACGATGCGGTCCACTTCGAAGACGTATAGTAGCTCGGACAGCCAGTCGTAGAGCAGCGTATCGAGCGCGTCGCTCTGCAGCTCGACGCTTTTTTCTATTTCCGGCCGGACATTCGCCGGGTCGATAATAAGGCTTGACATGGCCCGTGCCGCGTTCACGAAGGCCTCGTCCTCCGTCCGCCCATAGGCGATGAACTCGGCGTCCGCCGTGTGCTCGATATACTGGAAATCCATGATGAGAAAAAGTAAGCGATGCTTAGTATAAATAGGTCATGAGCATCGTATCGTCGATGACGTCGATGTACCGGGCCTGCGTGGCGGACACATATAGCGTATGCTTGCCTACCGGTATCTTAATGTCGCTGGGCTTGGGCTTCTTGATCGCGATCGGTAAAAGGACCGGGCCGCCGCAGGACGTGCAGACACGGTAGTCCCGCCTCTGCTCGTTGATGAAATTGACGACTTCGGGGGTGACGAGGAACTGCTTTGCAAAATCACCATTGTTCTTTACCCTGGTGTCTGCCATAGTGGAGGATAGAATGCTGCTTCCGGGAAATATACTTGTCGCCCGTCACAAGAAGGTTTTAATACCAGGCAGTTTAAATACCTGAACTGCAAACGGGGATAGGGAAAGGCAATATAAAGACGTTTGATCGAGTGGTGACTGAAGTGGTGGAATATCCCGGTAATAGCTGGAAAGGCGAACAGTTGCAGGAAGCTCTCAAAAGCAAGGACGTTCTTTTAAAAATGGGCGCCATCCGCGTTCTACAGGAAAAGCCGAAGGATGAATACGTCGCGTCTCTCATCGATGCGCTAAATGACAGTGACCGGCTCATCCGTATCAATGCGGCAATAACACTGGGCAAGGCAAAGAACCCGCTCGCCGTTCCCGCGCTCGTCTACCACGCCGTCGCCGACTCGGATAAAGACGTGAGGCAATATTCGTCCTGGGCTTACCGGCAGATGGACTATGCGAAGGCATCGCCGTATCTGGTAAAAGTCCTCCTGGAAAGCGATAACGGGGATGCGGTACGCTTTGCCGCCAACGAGATCCGGCAGAAGAACGACGTGAAGGCCATCGACGCGCTCACCCAGCGTTTCCAGAGTATAGGCATGTATACGGGCTACGACCTGGACATGCCTGCCATCAACGGCCTCTACGAGATCGGCTACGCCACGGTGGAGCCGCTCGTGAAATGCCTGGATAACGACGATACCCGGGTCCAGGCCAACGCGGCCTACGCGCTGGGCAAGATCGGCGATGAGCGGGCCATCCAGCCCCTGATCAATCACCTCGCGAAGGCCGACATGGAGATGCGCTCCCGGATCAGCGACGCGCTCATCAAGACCGGCCGGGTGTCCATTCCGGCGCTGGTAAGGCTGCTGGATAACAAGGATAGCGAGCTGAAGTGGATCGCCGCATACAGCCTGGCCCAGATCGGGCCGGAAGCCGAGGCGGCCTTGCTGAAAACGCTGAAGATGCGCGGCCCCCAGGCCAGCGAAGAGATCATCTATGCGCTCGGCATCGCCGGAAGAAAAGACTCCTTTAGTCCATTATATGACATTTACATATCCACGCCCGACGACAGCGTCAAGGCCTGGTCAGCCATCGCCCTGGCGAACATCACGGCCTCGTCCTATAACACTATCCAGGACCGGGCGTCCGCGGGCAAATTTTTAGACGAGCTTGGCGACCAGCTCAAGCCCCATATGCTGCTCTCGTACGAAACGCTCTACTCGCTCGGCAAGATATACATCGAGCGTGCCATGACCACCGATGTCGCCGTGTTCAAGACGAACGTCGGCACGGGGGTCAAGTGCTTCGACCTCTCCATCATCGAGAGGGATAATGCGGCCTCGCGGGCGTTCCGCCTGTTCTACGGCTCCTACCTGAAGCTGATGACGTCCAAGTCCTCGGAGATCATGAATTACATCGAGAGAGACATCCTGGACATGAAGAAGGAAGCCGAGAGGTCGAGCAATAAGAAGGAGATCGTCTTCCTCATGGACAAGCTGCTCAAGGTCCTCCAGGGCGCTTACGAGGATCGGGGATTCGACTTTATCGGGAACTTCCGGGGCTACATGGATTACTGTAAGCAGATGGAGCCCTTCCTGGACGACTTTTACCAGGCCGAAGAGCCAAAGAAGCCCGCATCTAAGGAGCAGCCCACGCTGCATGCCGACATCGGCATGATACAGGATAAGATCGACGCGCTCATCCGGTCGTTCCAGCAGCGCAACGACACCGAGTCCGTCGCCTTCGCCTACCGGCTCTCCACCGAGGTCGCCCGCCTCGACACGGGCATCTACGACGATTACAGGGTCGTGGAGTCGTGCCTGAAGAGCCTCGCCAGCCGCATGAAGCTCTCGAACGAGGAAAAGTCCGACCTGTTCTTCAAGATCATCATGATCAGCAAGAACGGCATCTCCCAGATCCAGCTCGTGCTGGACAGGATGCTGAAGGACGCGAACGTTGCGCCGCCGGTCTTAAAAGCGGAGATCACGGACATAACCGAGGAGACAAATAACCCAAGCAACCTCGAGTACCTGACCATGGCTATCATAATAATCATCGTCGTGGCGATCATCGTCCTCGCCCTCAATAAGTTCGACATCGTGCCCCTGCCGTTTAAGCTGCCCATAAGCTGGCTTAACCCCTCGCTGACGGATGCCCTGATCGGCACGGGCGTCCTTTAAGCTTTTTACCCGGTTTATTCGCTGACAATATTTTAGCATATCGCGGTCGTCCTGGTATATGGAGTTAGGCATGGCCGACGATAATCCGGACGTATATGAAGATATTGACCTGGCCGAGGACTTCCCGGATATCGATGATATCGAGGGGTATATCGAGCAGGAGAGCTATTATGACCGCACAAAGGCCGAACGCACCTATTTTTACCGCCTTGGCAACACCCTTTCGACGACCTTCGTGCCCTGTGCCGACGTCGACTGCGAAGGCGTATTCTATGTCCGGGACATCATTGCCATGGCCTATAAGAGGCGGCGGAAGCACTTGGAGGGGGACTTATCCTGCCCGGTCTGCCGGGAGCAGAACAGGAGAGGCAAATGTTGTAAAGCGAGATTTTCCATCGATGTCAGGTACAGGCGGCCCCGGCAGGAGCCGAGGGAGGAGACATCAATACCCGCTCCGGAAGACCGCTACGACCTGTATTAAAAGAAGCCCATAAATTATAAATGATTTGAACCATCACATAGCATTGAGTAATGGCCTAAAATTATGAGGTTATTTAGTAGTGGGGCTTAAAAATAAAAAGGGTGGTATTGATCAGGAGCAGTTTTTCATGACCAGAGTATACACGGTCGCCTCCGGCAAAGGCGGCACGGGGAAGACCATGACGGTGGTCAACCTCGGCACGGCTCTGGCCCTCCTCGGCAAGAAAACGGTTATTCTGGACGCGGACATAGGCATGGCCAACCTCGGCCTCGTGCTGGGCCTGGAGAGGACCAATATCACGCTCCACGAGGTCCTCGCCGGCGAGGCGGAGGTTTCGCAGGCCGTCTACGAGCTTCCCACCGGCTTAAAAGTCGTACCCAGCGGCATTTCTCTCCGCGGTTTCCAGGGTGCAGACCCCGACCGGCTTCAGTTCGTCATGAGCGAGCTGGTGAAGGACGCGGACTACGTGATAATCGACGCTCCTGCCGGCATAAACAAGGACGGCGTCATACCTCTCGCCATAGCGGACGAGGTATTGCTCGTCGTCAACCCCGAGCTGTCCTCCATGCTGGACGCCGCGAAAGTGGAGGCGGTCATAGACATCGTCGGCGGCACCCTCGGCGGCATTGTCCTTAACCGGGTCCCGCCATACCGGGCTTCCCAGACGGTCCAGAGCATCGGCCAGGTCATGAACGCCCCCGTGCTCGCGGTCATACCCGAGGACTCGAACGTCCGCACGGCCACTGCGTTCAAGACGCCCGTGGTTATCCGTTATCCCGAGAGCCCCGCGTCGAGGGGCTACAAAGCTCTGGCAGCCAGGCTGTCGGGCGAGAAGTTCGACCAGGCCCAGCAGCAGAATATGCCGCCGGCCCATCCACTGCTCAGCCCGAAGAAGGAGAGCTTCGTCGAGCGCCTGACCCGGTCCGTTTTCGGCGATATATAGCCGTGTCTTTGAGCCCGCCTGCGTCTCAATACTTATTTAAATAATTACTGGACTTATGGTATCTCGGATGAGGACGCAAGTCGACACGCACGGCGATGTTAACATTTATCGGGTGGACGCCCGGGGCCAGACATTCTATAAGACCGATCCTGTCTTCGGAGAGCCCATCCACGGCAAGACGGTCGACGAGGTAAAGAAGAGCATCGACGCAAAAAAGGCTGCCGGCGACACGCGGGCCGAGGTCATGGTGCACGAGGGCAAGAAGATATTCCGGGTCACCGACGGCGGTAAGGTCCATTTTATCAGCGAGCCGCTCTTCGGCGAGGTCATAGTCGGCGATACGCCCCATGACGTGGCGCTGGGCATCACCCGCAGGCACGCGATCCTGGGACTCGAAAGAAGGTAATCCTGGTAGTTATCTTATGAAGAACAGCAAATTTAAACTGACAAAAGAGAAAAGAAACGAGTTTATCCTTTCGATAAAGAAATATTTTTTAACGGAAAGGGAAGAAGAGATCGGCGACCTGGCAGCGGGCCTGTTGCTGGACTTCATCATCGAAGAGCTGGCGCCGGAGTTCTATAACCAGGGCGTTTATGATTCTTATAAATATATGGAAAACAAGATCGAGGATATCTTATCGATTCAAAAATGACAGCCTTATACCAGGTGCGGGGAGTGCGATTCGAACGCACGAACTCCTACGAGATAGGGTCCTAAGCCCTACGCCTTTGACCTGGCTTGGCAATCCCCGCAAAATGGCGTTCTCTTATGACGTTTTATAGGACTTAAATATTCGCATCGGGCATAGCGAGAAAAGCTTTATGTAATTAAGCGATACGTTCACCTAATATCGATATTACATTGATCTTTTTGCCTAACAGGAGGAAAAAAGGATGCAGTACAGGATAATGAAAAGCACGGGCGACAGTCTGTCCGCCCTGGGCTTTGGGTGCATGCGGCTCCCGAGGAAAGGCGTGGGCACCGATGAAGAACGTTCTATAAAGCAGCTCCGCTACGCCATCGATAACGGCGTGAACTACCTGGACACAGCGCTATTATATCCTGGAAGCGAGACGGTCGTGGGCAAGGCGCTGCAGGATGGTTACCGCGAGAAAGTAAAGATAGCGACGAAGCTGCCGTATTCCCAGGTCCAGAAACGGGAAGACATGGATAAACTCCTCGACGTCCAGCTCCAGAAGCTGAAAACGGACCATGTCGATTATTACCTGCTCCACAATCTCAACCTGGCCGCGTGGGAGAAGTTCAAGAGCCTTGGGGCCATCGACTTCATAACGAAAGCAAAAGCCGACGGCAGGATAAGGCATATGGGCTTCTCGTCCCATACCAGCACGCCAGAGTTCAAGAAGCTCGTGGACGCGTACGAATGGGAGTTCTGCCAGATCCAGTACAATATCCTGGACGAGACCAACCAGGCCGGAAAGGAAGGGCTGAAGTATGCCGCCTCGAAGGGCCTCGGTGTTATTATCATGGAGCCCCTCCGGGGAGGCAGCCTGGCCAGGGCTCCGCCGGCCGAAATCCAGGCGATCTGGGATGAGTCTGAAGTAAAAAGAACGCCGGCAGAATGGGCGCTGAGATGGGTCTGGAATCATCCCGAAGTGACCGTCGTTCTCTCGGGAATGAACGTGGAGGCGCATATCGAGGAGAACCTGCGCATCGCGAACGATGCCTTACCGAACTCGCTTTCGGATAAGGATATGGCGATCATCGAGCGCGTGAAGGAGACCTACCGCAAGAGACTGAAGGTTGGCTGCACGGGCTGCCAGTACTGCATGCCGTGCCCCGCCGGCGTCAACATACCGGCCTGCTTCGAGGCGTATAATAATACGGCCCTCGGGAACCCTATGATGGCCCGGATTAATTACATGATCAATGTGGGCGGCGGCCTCGACGGGAGCAGCCCGAAGGGGTTCGCGTCCCAATGTAAGAGCTGCGGCAAGTGCGTCAAAGTATGCACCCAGCACATCGACATCCCGGCGCAGCTCAAGGATGCGAGCAAGGCGATGGAAAACCCGACCTCGAAGGTCATGTTCGGCATCATGAGGCCGGTGATGAACTTCTACATGAACAGGGAGCGGAAGAAGAACCTCAAGAAGGCCCGGACATAAGCTATAAAGCTCCGCTATCCGCCCGATGGCGGAAACATTTTTTATATCTTCTTTATATCTTATCTTGTTATGGCCGACAAGATCCGGGAGTCCCCGTTGTCACTTTTCCACAGAGGTGAAAGCGTTGGACCTGATAAAAAACATGAAGCTTGACATAATATCCGTCATATCCGGAATAATTATCGGTGTCATTTTAGGCGTTGCATCTTATCTCGCTTATACTTCCATATTTCACGAGAGCAGCTCGGAATTCTATCTATTCGCATCCCTTGCCCTGATAGTCAGCCCGCTGGCCGGCAGCATGATCAGCGCGCTATTGGCAAAAAAGAATAAGCCTGCAGCACTGCTGATAACCGGCAGTGTCATACTGTTTACCTTAATTGTTCTGTCCATTTTATCTTACCTGGTCCTTCCGTTGTTCTTTTATGAAAGCGTACAGCTGCCTGATACTTCTCGCACGGGCGCTCACATGCCCTCCGGCCTGAATTATCCGATACCGGGCGCTGGCACCGGAACGCTAATCGCGGAAGATAATTACTCCAACGTCGTCGTCCTTAGCGACTACGATCATTCGCCTTATGCCAGTACCGTGTATCTGATCAACAAAAGCGGCAATAAGGTACTGTGGAGACAGAGTTTTAACGATGACGTCATTGCCGCCGCAATCGATCGGGGCACGTTGAACCTTTTCCACGACAAGATCGGGTATTACATCAACACGGAGAACGGCGAATTCGTTAAGACCATTGTCCGGCTGGATAATTATTGGCAACTCTATACGTCCAGTAATAAGACGTACGTGCAAACGACCTTCGAGACCTCCGTCCTTAACGCCGACGGGAGCGTCGATTCCCATCAACAGATGTACATGAATATTACGGCGCTAGGCTATTTTATATGTGGTTCTGAGGGCCGGATTATGAAATAAGGCTGATAAAAAAGATGAAAATATCGACCAAGTCAGATTACAGCATTTCCCGTAGATACCTGCCCGTAAACGATCTTTCATTTTTCGCCAATGTCCGTTGATAGAAAGAATATTATTCTTATTAATCCCACTATTATTGAATGCCAGTGATGCGTGAAAAGATAAGGCCGACCGTCGTATTATACGAAGTCCGCAGATCGGTCTCTGAGATACTCGACAGGCCTTTCACGGAGCGCATCGACCACCAGATTTTCAGGCCAGACCAGAAGATACTTGCCGTTTGGGCCGCCGACTGTGCGGAGCACGTCCTCCCTTATTTCGAAGAGGTACGCCCGGATGACGATAGGCCTCGAAAAGCCATCGAAGAGTGCCGCGAATGGGCAAGGACCGGCGTGTTCCGAATGAAGGTCATACGCGCGGCTTCGCTCTCGGCCCATGCGGCCGCCAAAGAAGTCAAAGAAAATGATGCCGCCTGTTTTGCGGCACACGCCGCGGGGCAGGCTGTCGGGACCGCCCATGTCAACACCCACGCGCTAGGAAGCTCCATATATGGCATTAGATCTGTCGCAGCCTATACGGGTAATATGGACGACGGCCTCGTTAAAGAGCGCGAATGGCAGCTAGAGCGATTACGCACGTATGCCAGGCAGGTATACCGATAACCCGGCCCTCTGCCATCAACCCTTATCATCGACCACCATTTGCCACTGGTAAAACGTATTCGGCTGAAGCTTCGCCCTGGCCGAAAGCGGCAAGTATATTACACATTTGCGTTAAAGACAATAGTCAGGTAGGGATTGAATGACAGTAGAAACCCACGCTATCATCCTCGACCAGGGCGAGGACGTCATCCACGGGCTTTACGAAGGAATGGAAAATGGCGAGTTGATGACGAAGCTGACGCAGTCGAGCTTCGCTCATATCGCCATAAAGAACCTGAAGTTTATCCGGGTCGCCGAGGCCCATGAGACGGGCGGCCACAGCGGCCACAGCATATGGGTCGAAGTGACGATAAGCTTTTGATCACGTTTTTTCCGGGCTAACGCCCGGCTCTTTTACCGTCAGGGCCCATTTTCGGGATACGGCATAGATCAGGACGATAAAAATCAGGGTCATGGCAAAGGTAATGTACATCATCGAGCCCAGCTTAGCCTCTAAAAAACTAAAGCCGCTCATGCCTCTCGTATAGTATTCCATGAGGGCCAGCGGGTGAAGCCGCATGACCCCCCCATTATATGTGAATAGCACGAAGTAGTCCATGAAGTCCTGGAGCAGGAACCAGGCGCATGCCGTCATCCAGGAGAAGATGCCCGCTTTTTTAATATACGGCAGCAAAAAGATGCTTTCCAGCGCCATGCCGCAGTGCGATATCCATAGCGCGGAGGACATGAGCGCGTTCTCCGGGGCGAAGTAGACCTCGCCAAAGTAGATGAGGACGAACATGGTCCAGGCGCCATACATGGCCAGCCCGACAGCCGTAATAACGTTGAACGTGTCGTTGGGCTTGCCCATGGCGATGAATAGCAGCGCGAAGATCATGAAGAACGTATAGAGCGGACAGTCCGGCACGAAGAGCCAGTAGTACCAGGGCGTCATCATGAGCTGGTCCCAGTAGTAATAAAAGCCGAAGGCCGAGCCTATGACGTTGATCAAAATGATGAGCGCCAGGAGGCGCTTATCGCCGTAGACCAGGTCGACGACGAATTTAACCGGATTGAACATCGTTTTCCCTCTCGATGATCTTCGCGGGCACGCCGCCCACGAAGGCGCCGGCGGGCACGTCCCGGTTGACGAGCGAGCAGGCTGATACTACGGCGCCGTCGCCGATTGTGACTCCCGCGAGTATGGTGGCATTGGCGCCGATAAGCACGTTCTTACCGATGATGACCCTGCCCGTCCTGTACGTGTCGATAAGGTACTCGTGGGCTAAAATAGTTGTCCGATAGCCGACGACGGTGTTATCGCCGATCTCGATCAGCTCGGGATAAATGATATCCACCGTAGCCTCGAGTGCCATGGACACGTGCTCGCCGGCCTTGACGCCCATGGCTCTCATACACCCGATCTTGAGTTGAAGGGAGGGGCTATACCGAACTACTTGCAGCAATAAAAAGTTGAACGCCACGACGACGGGGTCCCGGTCGTGGTGCCAGCCCCACAGCGAATTAAAGCCTTTGACGGCGGCCGGATGTTCCGTTAACTTACGCTCGGGCATTGTTACCGATTAGCTTTACGAGCAGCGCTTTCTGGACGTGCAGCCGGTTCTCCGCCTGCTCGAAGATGGCGGAATTCTTACATTTCATGACGTCGTCGGTGATCTCCTGTCCCCGGTGTGCCGGCAGGCAGTGCAGGACGACGCAGTCTTTTTTCGCCAGCTTCACGAGGCCCATGTTGATCTGGTAATCCCGGAGGTCCTTTAGCCTTTTATCTTTCTCGGCCTCGTCGCCCATGGATACCCAGACGTCCGTATAGAGCACGTCCGCGTCCATTGCGGCGGCCTTAGGGTCGTTCGTGACCTCGATATCGCCGCCCATCGCCTGCGCCTTTTTAACGACATTCGTGTCGGGCTCATATCCCTTCGGGCACGCGACGCTCATCTTCATCCCCGTCATGGCCGATGCCAGGATCAATGAATGACAGACATTGTTCCCATCGCCTATCCACGCGAACCTGAGCCCTTCGATGTATCCTTTTCTTTCCCGGATGGTCATGAGGTCGGCCAGCGCCTGGCACGGGTGCTCGTGGTCCGTGAGCCCGTTGACGACTGGCACAGTCGCGTTCTTCGCGATCTCGATCACCGTATCGTGGCTTTTCGCCCGGATCATGATGCCGTGAACGTACCCCGAGAGTATTTTAGCCGTATCCGGCAGCGTCTCGCCCCGGCCGAGCTGCATCATCCCCGGGTCCAGGTATACTCCATGCCCTCCCAGGTCGGTCATGCCCACTTCGAACGACACTCTTGTCCTGGTAGATGATTTCTCGAATATCATGGCGAGACTCTTGTTCTTCAGGTAGTCCGTCACGACGCCTTCTTTCCTCTTCTTCTTGAGGTCCTCTGCCAGCTCGAGAATGCCGTAGATGTCATCGACACTCAAGTCTGCGATGGATATGATGTGCATTAAACCTCCGCTCTTGGAAAAGTTAATGAAGTAAATAAATCGCTTTCAGGTTATAAATCTATCTTTACTTGGAGCCGAATGGGATGTTTTTATTAGGCCAGTATAATTAATCCGCGGTCGTCGAGACATTTTGGAGATGGCGGGGGGCAATGAGTTTTTTCTCTTCAGAGTAAAAAGCTGATCCAGTGGTTCCGTGTTTGTTGTGTTATCGTTTGTCCTTTGTTCGTGTGGTTCGCTGATTTGTCCGGTTTTTCAACACGAAAACACGAATTCTTTTATATCCCACGTAAGTCTCGATAATCACTAAGGTCCATGCCTGGCGCTTAAAACACGAAACAAGCCTCACGGAGAACACTAAATTCACCAAAGGATTGAAACACGAGGGCGGCATGATCCTTATGCTTTATTTAGATATGCTTTCTCTAGTGTTTCAAATAATTTAGTGAGGTCCGTGCCTTTGGGAGGTTGTTTGGTGTTTTGACGCCAAAGCATCCATCTTAGTGATTTTCGTGCTCTTACGTGGGATATAAAAATTTTCGTGTTTTCGTGTTGAAAAACCGACGGGCTGTGCGAAAATGGAAAAATGGCAAAGGACCGCTAAACAAATATTGATCCACTGCGCTTAGGTCTTGCGTACAAGCCCTCCACAACTGCGGCCGTGCGAGTAGGGTGCTGCGCTGCGCGGAAGCGCCCCTACTTACCGGCCACAGCCATCGGAGAACCTAAAAAGACGATTAGACAGCCATCAGGCTGGCATAGACCCGCGAAGAGGCCCGGCATTACGATGATTTTTCATAAACACAGAACCGTTAGTTATAAATATGTTAGATACCAGTAAAAGTGGTGTTAAATCCCCAAATATAGGATTTCACGATATCTATCTCGCTGCCGCCATAACTCAGTTGGTAGAGTGGCTGGCTGTTAACCAGCATGTCACAGGTTCGAGTCCTGTTGGCGGCGCTTAAGGTAAAGGGGGTGTAGCTTAGCCAGGTCAGAGCGTCCGGCTCATAACCGGAAGGCCATGGGTTCGAATCCCTTTACCCCCACTTAAAAACCGGCAAAGTTACAAATATCAATGCCTTAAACATTAAACCATAAAGCCCTGTTAGCTCAGTCGGGAGAGCGCCAGACTGAAGATCTGGATGTCGCTGGTTCAAGTCCGGCACAGGGCATATTCCTTTATAAAAGGCTTATTTTCGACTGTGCATGTTTTATTTGGTTTTGTTCACAATCTGGTTGACACGGGTGAAATAAACCCTATAAATGGTTCTTTAACCCGTCATCCAGATAATACATCTGTCTTTCTGTTCTTTTTCAATCCTAGTCTGCTCTTCTCGTCTAATCTTATCCTGTTCTCGCTCGAACTCCATTGTTTTACCGAACTGCCATTTAGCCGCAAAATACGACGCAAAATATGATATGACACCGCCCACTAGGGCACCTGCTAATGTCGAAAATGCTGCTTCTATTGTTGCCGATATCATCCAATTTTCCTATTCCTATTATCTAAACAATGCCTGAATGAGCAATAATGGGGTTATTGATGAGATCACTTTGTCCTCAAACCACCCTTTTGCATTTTAGTGTTCGTGGTTTCCTATTTTTTCTCCATGAAGATATAATTAACCATGTGCTCAACGTTCTTTCCCTCTATAACTATTACCTTAGCATCTATGATCCTAAAGTAAGGCTCATACAGGACTTTTAATTCCTCGAGGGATGAAAAATACAAGATCGTTCCGAGCTGGGTTCCACGAACTTTACCCGCGCCGCCGAAACTGGAGTCTTCCTCGTTAAAGCAAACGGAGAGATACTTAGCCCCCAGGTTTAACAGCCCGTGGACATTTCGGACGTATCTAAACCGATCGTCAGGGAAAATGTGGTGTAACATTTCCCAATCATAGGCAAAATCAAACATTTCTCTAATATTGTGTAGGTCGCCGAGGATGTCGGCAATGATGAACCTGCACTTTACGCCTTTTTTCCGGGCGTTATCCCGGGCGATCTCGATTGCCCTGGGCGAGATATCGATCCCAGTCACGTCAAATCCCCTACCGGCCAGGTAAATGGCGTAATTCCCGGCCCCACAGCCCAAGTCCACAGCCCTACAGGGCTTGACGCATCCGCTATCCACCAGGTCTACGAGGGCTTGTGGAGGAGTCTCGATGTTCCAGGGTATCTTATCCAGCGGTACAGTCCTGTACACTTCATCCGTCTCTATCGGCAATTAGACCATCTCTAATAATATAATATATACAAGCTATTTGTATATGAGAGTTATTTTATAATCGTTCGGTCATATGGGTAATTTTGTGAATGAGGAGGACAGGATTAAAATCAAGGATATAAGCAGCGATAATGTTTTCGTATCTTTACAGGCGAGTCTGGTGGCAATACAAAATCAGCCGAGTCCTCTACTATTTTTTGATGGCGTGCTTAAGCCAATTCTACCATAGTCTACAAAATTCTCACAATCAATAAATGGGGTTTTAAACATTAGTTATTATGTTTGGCGCTCGTCGAAATAGTGGTTTAAAGGTAAGGTGTGTTATATAAAATAAACAATCATTTTTAGTTACAATTTTTTGAAAATACCATCGAAGTTTTATATTATATAGTTTTATTTAGACATAAGTTAAACTTCCATGAATCGTAAAATTTCATTATGGGCGGCAGTTAGAGCCACTATGCATTGTTTCAGGTCTTCTCTCTACGCTACTGCACTTTTCAACCGCATTGTTCATCACATCGAACTGTGCTTGCACAATTTGCATCGATTGCCGGATTTTAAACAGATACTCATGGAACTCTTGATCAAAAACAAGTTCATCGTTCATATGAGAAAAACGTTGTTATAAGTCAATAATTATTTTCTAATAATAATATGTGCATAAATAGTCTATAATGTGAGTTAATGTATATGCCTTGCATGTCCAGGTCTTTAAAAAACCTGTTGAAGATAAGCTATACGGGTGAAGGCTCGAAGATCGCCAAAGAGTTTTAAATCCCGGTTCTCCGTAATTCGACTCGTTATTATCGTTTATCGGGATCAGACTGGAACAACGAATCCAACACTAAATTGGGTGCCCCCATACCGCGTAACCGATTGCGGTCAGCGCGTTGAAATAGTCGATAATCTGAATTGGAACGGCACAGTGGACATTTACTATGGCATTCATAATGTACAAAAGAAATGCTTTTTAAAGCGTTTATTTAAGTAAACCGTTATCGATACCATCTTAATGATAGCGATTACCGTAATCGTGGCTGCCTTGCGCCCAATACTAATTATTTAGGTTTAAAGATATTTTTATATGGTTGAAACATGAAATGCCATATTTATTATTCAACCGCTGGCAATATAACCACGAACCCGGCGCCCTGCGAGTAGTCGTCTTTTACGTAGCCTCCGGCCCATTCCCGGCTGCTTTGCGCTGACTTCCGGCGACGCGTTCCACTGCGTCGATCAAGTCCTTCATGCTCGATGGCTTCGCCAGGAACATCTCTGCACCTGCCTTGAGAGCTTCATCTCTCACGGCCGAGTCTGCGCTCAGGAAAATGAACATCGACCCATTATACATCTGTTTCATCTCTTTCATCACCTCGATGCCGTTGGTAGAGGTCAGGCGGTAGTCCATTATGACGACCTCCGGCTTCGGGTTGTGCTCACGGAACTTCTGCATTGCCTCGCGGCCATCGTACGCCTTAAAGCAGACCAGTATCCCCTTCAAATCCAGCATCGCCGCGATAAGGTCTGTCAGGGCTTCTTCATCATCAACTATGGCGACTCCCCCGCTCCACTGCATGGTCAAGAGTTAAAGCCCCTCCCCGGCCAAGATTGCGGGTAGTGTTATCACGATCCTGGTGCCCTTCGACTGGTCTCCGGGCACCCTGTCGCGGACCTCGATAGTCCCGCCGGACATTTCGACTAGAACCTTTGCCGCGTAGAGATTGAGGCCTTTGCCTGGCGGGACGGTGGAATCGCGCTGAAAGCGCGTGAAAAGCGTCTGCTTTACGTAATCCGGGATGCCGGCGCCATCGTCGTCTACGTTCGTGACATATTTAATCTGTCCATCCGCTTTAGACTCGCTCACGTCTATATCCACCGAGGAGCCGGCGTTCCTGATCGCTTCTTCGATGACGTTGCAAAAAGCGCGTTCAATATTGGAGACTGCTTTCAAAACTCGCCCTTTTTGTGGTGAGTACCGGATGTTGATATGCCTTTCTTCTTTCTCCTGTGCTTCTTTGATACAGTCTACGATCACATCGTTGAGGTCGACATATCGGAACGTTCGGAGCTCGGTAACGGCCACCTGAATCGCTTTCACGTTCCTGATGATCGCCGCGCTATCGCCGACGGCATGCTTAGCGCCTTTCAGGTACCCCTGTTGCCGGTCGTTGAGGCTACCGGTCTGCTGCGCGAGGTCCAGGCTTGACAGGATCACCTGGTTGAGGTTGTTGATATCGTGGCCCATCACGTCCACGTACAGGTCCGATCGCTTCTTCTCCCCGACGATCTTCTCCCGGGCTTGCGTGATCCGGTCGGACATGTCCTTGAAAGCCCGGGCGAGGTGTCCCAATTCGTCTTCCCGGTCGTAGGGAAGGAGCTTGCCGAAATCCATGCCGGGCTGGTACTCCTTCGCCGCAGCCGCTATGCGATAGATGGGGTTGGTTATGTAATTTCCTATAATGTACGCCATGCCCGTGGCGAGAGCGGCCAGCAGCAATACTGCAAGCGCGATCATTGCCGTGGCATTATCGACAGGTCGATCTATTGCACTATCCGGTATTGTAACAAGCACGCCCATCGTGTACCCCGGGACAGGAGAGTAAGCGACTATCGACGAGCCTTGAAGGGAGAGGTTCGCAAGATCGTCCACCCCCTCCTCGCCCTTAAGAACTTTCTGCACGGCGGGCAAGGATAAAAAGTTCAGGCCGCTGGTAATATACCTCTTGTCGTGGCTAAAGACGACCCGGCCACTACTGTCCACGAGGTAGATAGACTGGAGCGGTACCAGGGACCGTGCGCTCTGGAGCACGTTCACGAACTGGTCGACGTCGAGGGCGCCGACGAGGACGCCGATTGTGGAATTGCCATTCTTTATCGGCGTGCCGACGAAACGTGTGAGCCGGCCTGTGTTAGCATCCAGGGCCGGTGGGCCCATGAACGTCGTACCGGTCTGCAAAGGCCCTGTGATGTACGGGCTATCTTTAAGGTCTTCCCCGACGTGGCTGCCGTACGGGCTGCTAGATAGCACACGGCCGGACGTATCGGTCACGAAAATCCAGTAGTAGAGCGGGGTAGCAGCGTCCATCTTTTCCGTCTGATCGTCCAGGGCGGCAATATCTCGCCTGTCCAGGGCATTTATCAGCTGACTCCGCCCTGCCTGCGCCTCCATCGCGAATATGGAGCGGCCCAGGAAATTGGATGTTAGAGATCCGATGACCCGGGACTCCTCGAGATAATCGTTCTGGACGTTCTGCTTGATGACGTTATGGAAATATAATGTGCCGAGGGCTCCCAGTAGGATCACCGGCACGAGCGCGATCAATAATGTATAGATGATCGACTTGCCCTTGATCGACTTAAAATTAACCATAACATAAGTAAAATTCTAATCCGGGTTTAAATTAAAAACGCAAATAAAAACTAAAATACCCGTATATCTGTCCCACCGGCTTTTTTACACAGCTTTAAACTGCTATCCCCGACGTACTCCCCATGGCTAAAGTTCGTGGGCTTTCTCGTGTTTTTTCGTATATTGCCAACTATATCAAAAATAGGCTTATTTATCGAATATTATGGCGAATACATGACTTTTATAATAAATTCTTATTATTTGACCAATAATTTTATAATCTAAGCTATTATCTTATTAACAATTAAGGGAGTTAGGATATGCCTGATAAACGCTTAGTTTTACCATTAATAACGGTACTGATAGCGGCGCTATTCTTCATTTCGCCGGTACTCGCATGTTATTACCCGGGGCCTACCGGGAGCAGCATTACCGTATTTACCCATACTTCCGATGGTACTCCATTGCCTGGTACACAGTTAACTCTGTACGTTTATAATGGCTCGAAGACAATTGCTACTGAATCGGGAAGCACCGGCCACGACGGAAAGTTCACCTTCCCCAGCGACGGGAGCGACACGACGGGATTGAGCTATAAAGTCCATGCGACCTATTATGGCGACACAGTTACAGTTGAGTGTGTAGAAGGCTCGCCACATTCGGCCGACTCGGATATCTTCACGCTGGGCGACGGGAACAAGCCCATCAGCCTGACAATAGATGGTGTCACGGTCATTCACAGCGGCACTGGCGATAGCCCGGCTCCGACTACGAATCCCGAGCCTACGACCAAGCCCATCATCCCGAAGGGCGACCACATTAGCTATCCTCCTATGGCAGATGGTGACGTGGCCGGCACTGTTTCGGGAGTCGTTCTTTCAGCCGATTCCGCTCAACCGATCAAGGGCGCATACGTGGCCATCGTCAAGGCGGACGGTGTCCGCGTCGAGTGCACCAGCCCTAACGTGGAGTACAGTTGCGCATATACAGATGCCAGCGGGTTCTTCCAGTTCAACGGCGTCAACAGCACGAAGGAAGCGATCTATAAGCTCTACGTAACGGATGGCTGCGGCAATGTCGCCTATTCAGACCCCTTCATGGTGAATTCCAGCCAGTCCGTCCAGATCAACGTGCAGCTCGCCAGGAAGAGCTGTGATACGCCGGCCATATCCCCGACGCCCACAGTGACTGTCGAGCCTATTGCCACGCCGACCGAAGAAGCGACGGTAAGCCCGTCACCGTCGGCTGAAGCGCTCGCGATGCATGCGGACATGGCCGTGAACAGCCCGAGCATCATCGACCAGATCGCCGGATTTATCGGCGACCTGATATCCAGCATAATACCGAAGTAAATGGAGCCCGTATATGGCTCCACCCTTTTTATTTTAGATTGGTAAGCTATTTACATATTTAACCCATTCAAGAATTAACAATTGATTAATTCAGGAGGAAAGCATATGCCGGGCTTTTTTGATAAGCTGCTTGGAAAGGACGACCGGGGAAAAGTACAGAGCATCGGATACCTGGGCAACATGAAGGACGAAGCCTCGCGAAAGAAACTAATCACTTTCCTCGAAGGCGAGAACGCCGAAGTCAGGGCGGCTGCCGCGGGGGCGCTGGAGCAGCATTTCACGAGCGGCGACGTGAAAGCGATCGCTGCGCTTACAAAGGTGCTGGATGATCCAGATGCCGGCGTGCGAAAGAGGGCAGCACTGAGCCTGGGCGGGTTTATCGTGCAGGCGCCGGAGGCCGGCGAAAGCAAGGCCGCGAAGCAGGCCATTATTGCACTTTTAAAGCGGGAGACGGACGAGGGCGTGATCAAGAATGCCATAATAAGCCTGGCGAATGTGCAGGACGCGTCGCTCACCAACCCCATTGCAGAGGCGCTCAGGGGAAAGGATAAAAAGGTCGTTTCAATGGCCATCGACGCCATAAACGATCTGCCGCCGACGGATATCCGGCTCGATATGAAAAAGGCGCTTAGGTCTGCCCTCTGATCCTTTTTTGCCGTTGAAGTATAGTTCCTGGATCGTAGTTTTATTCATATGTGCCTTGCCGGAGCGGCCGCCCGCTAAAAACATACGTCATCTATTCATTGGCATGAGGCTAACAGAGTATCATGCATAAGCTGACGCTTCTGATGACCGTTTTTCTGGCCACGGCGCTGCTGGCGTCTCAGGCGGGCAGCATGGACATAAAGTCGGGCAACACAGTACCGGGCTTGCGGTCCATTTGCAGGGCCCCGGACTCCTGGCTGAGCTCGGCGTTAAACGGTTTTCCCATTGTACAACAGCTGCCTGCATTCCTTAGCAGCCAGGAAAAAAGCCTGAACGATATGGCGCCGGGCATTTCGTCGCTCCTGCATAGCCTGCCCGCGGGTAAAGGCTCGGAACTTGAGGGATGGATACTAAAAGCATCACCCCGATACTTATAAGAAAAGGGAGGCCCGGCAGAGGGGTGCTTTTGCAGGGCCGTATTCAACGATCTCTTCTCTGTGGGAGGATATGATAATTTGAATGTTGGTGCCCCGGGCGCGTATGTAGCTGTTGGTCGCCCGGGGAACCTCTTTGGTTTGGGTATGGGTGGGTGTTTTGGCTAATTCGGCATCTGGGAGGCCTTGTAATCGTGTTATGAGACTGTTTTGCAGGTCTTATTAAACACTAGTTATTATTTATCATATAAATACTTGCTGGTTTGAGTTTATAATATATAGGTTTTCATTTTATTTATTATAGGCATTTTTATGCATCATTTTTTAAATATAGCCAGAACTATGCAAAAAATCGTACCGGGCTTTTTAGATAAAATGTTAAAAAAGGTATTACGTAAGCTTGTTTAAGCCTACGAGGCGCTCGACTTCTCCGCGATGGTATTTTACCCGGTGCTGTAAATCCTTATCTTCCGGGTTCTGCTTGAGCTGGTCTTCCCAGTACTTGAGCTTGAGGCGCTCCAGGGCAAGCTCATTCTGCACGGTCTCCTCTTTCTGGTATTTCCGGTCGGCTTCCATGATCTCTTCGTTATAGGGCATAGGTCGTCGATACATAGTAAGTCCGCTTTTTAAATATCTTTTTCCTGGAGCATATATAATCCATTAATTAAATTTAAGCGTGCAAAAAGTTTTAAATATATTGAGGCATAATCATCTATATATGCCTGAGAAGCCCGACCCCTCCATCCGGGAAGTCCTGGTAGTGGATGACCCGGAAGCCATGAAGCTGCTCCTGAGCGGAAAGTACAACGAGATCATGGACCTGATCGATTCCCATGAAATGTCAATTGCCGACATCGCGAAAACGCTGAAGGTCAACCCGGGCTCCGTACATTACCATTTAAAGGAGCTGGAAAAATATGGCCTGGTAAAGCTTGTCCGGGAAGAGACAAAGGGCAACCTCGTAAAGAAATATTACCGCACGGCGGCCCGGAACATTTACCTGGACGGTTCACGGTTCAAGATGGCCGGCGGCGACGACCCGATGGGAAGATACCGGGAACAGCTGGCCGGGCTGCTCGCGCCGTTCGGGTACGACTTTCCGCCGGAGCTTGCCGGGCAGTTTAACGATGCCCTGAAGCGCTACGATAAGCGGCGCAAGGAGCTGCTGCGGCAAATACAGGATGTCCACGTCGACATGGGCGACAGCATGCTCGCCCATGACGCATACTGGGTCGCAGTGCGCCTCAAGGAGATCGAGGATAAGGAAATGACAGACATCCAGGAAGAGATACGCGCTCTTTTATCAAAGCTGAGGGATAAATTATGAAAGACCGGATCGTCATCGTGTCCGTCGGCGTCCTGTTCAGTATCGTGGACGCGTTCGTCTCCATGTACATGGGGATGAAGACCGGCTTTAGCGATGGCGTCTGGGTGCTACTGCTGTTCCTCTCCTTCATCATCCTCACGGCGGCGGGCATTCGGTCACGCTCGAAGAGCCTGTTATGTATTTCCGCCATCACCATGGGCTCCACGGGCGTCGCCATTGCCTATACGGACGGCCTGGGCGCCGTCATCATGTCGGGAAAGCCGTTCGCAGTCCCTGACTATGCGATAATGGCTATCCTCATGCTGTCTGGCGCCATCGGCATCCTCTTCTCATATTATTTTACAGGCTATTTCCTGAAAAGCGGCTTCCCGTGGCCTACGGCGAAGGTCATGGCCTCGCTCGTCAACATGCTCACCGCCGAGAAAAAAGAGGTGAGCCGTAAAGTATACGTTATCCGCATGGGCCTCTCCGGCGCCTTATCAGGCGGCATCGCCGGCCTGCGGTCTTTCGGCCTTCTGCCCGAAGTCGTCGGCTCCGTGAACGTTGGAGTCGGCATGTCTCCGATGATGGCCGGTATCGGCATGATCATAGGCTGGCGGGGCAGCCTCCAGATCGCCATAGGTGCGCTCGCCTCGCTGGCGGTCTTCCTCCTGTTCGAGTGCCCCGGGACGGAATATACCGCGCACATGCGGAACCCGTGGATATTCTCGACGTCCATATCCATGATGGTGATGACGGCGCTCATTACCATGTACGTCGTTCTCAAGCCCGCCGTCTCATCGACGGTGCAGCGCCTTAAGGAAAGGAGAACGGCAGCCACGGACGGTGGAGCTCTAACCATTAAGAGGAATGACGCGGCCCTGCTGGCCTCGCTGGCGTTCGCTGCCGTCCTGATGGCCGTGTTTCCCGGGGTACCGGTGTGGATATTCATTGCCTGCATGCTCATCGCCGTGCTGTTCATGGTCATCGAGACCCGGGGCAGGGCGGAGATGGGCATGGGAGTGGGCATGTCGTCTTTCGTCATACTGCTCGTCGCGGGCCTCGCGTTCAACGATATCGTCCCGCTGCTGGTGATGGAAGGCTTCGTCGTGGCGACGATCATTACCTTCTCGCTGATGCTGTCGATACAAAAACAGTCCGAGTTCTGCGGCGTCGATACGAAGGGAATGGCATCGATGGCGCTCATCGGCGTGGTGACCGGCTCCGTGATATGCGTGCCCTTATTGAGATTTTTCAACGCATTATACGGGATAGGCTCGACTTCGCTCCCGGCGCCCTTCAGCGTGATGTGGCTGGAGATGGCAAACACGGCCACGTCGAAGATCGTCTCCCCCTCGATCAACCTGTACATGGTGCTGCTCGGCGCCGTACTGTCGCTCATCCTGTACCACTTTAAGATATCGGCGGTCTCGGTCGCCCTCGGGCTCCTCATCCCGGTATCGACCTCCGCGGCCATCGTCGTCGGCGGCATTATAGCGTGGGTTGTCGAGAAGAAAGGCTGGCTCAAGGACGATAACGGCATCACTGCCTCGGGTCTCATGGCAGGCGATATCGTCGTTAGCATCCTTGCCTCGCTAAGATAATTATAACAAAAAGGATTTTTTCGACGTCCGTCTGGCGGTCCATGAAGCCGGACACCATAACTATATATGATAGGATTACATTGGAGAAGCCGTACCATCGAAAGGCAACAAATTCACCAGGGACGACACGTGGTCCACGTTTTTATCGAGCCAAACGCTCTTTAATTCCCGTACCGATTTGATCTTCGGAGCTGAAAATCGTTGCCTGAGGACGGCATCGGAGATATTTAAACATATGACAACGTTTCAAGAATTATCATTGAGTCCCGCTACTATTAAAGCAATCACCGGCATGGGTTTCGAGGAAGCCACGCCCATCCAGGAGCAGGCCATACCGGCGGCGCTGCAGGGCAAGGACGTCATCGGGCAGGCCCAGACCGGGACCGGCAAGACGGCCGCATTCGGCATACCGATGGTCGAGACCATAGATCCCCGCTCCGGAGACATTCAGGGTATAGTAATTACTCCCACGCGTGAGCTGGCAGTGCAGGTCGCCGAGGAATTGAATCGAATAGGGGAGTTCCGGGGCATCCATACGCTGCCCATCTACGGCGGACAGGATATCAAGCGCCAGATCAACGGTCTCAGGAGAAAGCCCCAGATCATCGTCGGCACGCCCGGGCGTCTCGTCGACCACATGATGCGGCGGAAGACTATATCGCTTAAGA
>NZ_DATJPM010000055.1 GCF_035506375.1 Methanocella sp. | reverse complement strand
TCAGCGGCCAGCCGCCCTGCCCGCCGATGGCCGAGACCGCCGCCTGGTAGCGCGCGTCCACGTCAGGCCGCTCGTCGCGATCGACCTTGACCGCCACGAAATGCTCGTTGACGATCTTGGCGACCTCGGGGTCCTCGTAGGACTCGCGGTCCATGACGTGGCACCAGTGGCACCAGACCGCGCCGATGGACAGCAATACTGTTTTGTCCTCTCTTTTCGCCTTTTTGAACGCCTCGTCGCACCACGGATACCAGTCCACCGGCTGGCCAGCCGCGCTTTTCAGGTAACTGCTGCTCTCTCCCGCCAGCCTGTTCATATATTAAAATAGGCCTGGAAGATAAAATAACCACCGTAAGCGAGAAGCCGACATAAATATGGGCGAGTAGAAAACTTTTAGCATGATCGAGAAGGACCCGATATGCGGCCGGGACGTGCCCACTGATAAGGCCATCGTCGTTTTCAAGCTGGGGGACGGCAAGAGATACCGCTATTTTTGCAGCGAGGAGTGCGCCCGCATCTTCCAGAAGTCCCATCTGGGGCTCTAAAGTATTTATAAAAACGGCGCCGATAATCATATGGTGAATGGTTATAGCCGAAACGCCTGCTAAGAAGGCGGTACTAAAGGTCACTGGAATGACCTGTGCCTCCTGCGTCAAGCGCGTTGAGAACGCGCTCCAGGAGCAGAGGGGCGTATCCGAAGCGAACGTCAACCTGGCCAACGAGAAGGCCACGGTCACATACGACCCGTCGAAAATATCCATCAACGACATGGTCAACGCCGTCAGGGACGCGGGCTATGGCGTCATGGTCGAGACGGTCACGCTCCCCATCCAGGGCATGACCTGCGCCTCCTGCGTCAAGCGTATCGAGGACGCTCTCCTGGAAAAGGATGGCGTCATAGACGTTTCCGTTAACCTGGCGACAGAGCGCGCGACGATAAAATACAGCCCGACCGAGGTCACGCTGCCCGAGTTGAAGAGGGCCATCGCCGACGCCGGCTATACGGTGATCGAGACGAAGACCGAGAAGGAATTCGTGGACACCGAGCGGGTTGCGAGAAAAAAAGAGATGAGCGACCTCGCGCTCAGCTTCGCCCTCAGCGCCGTCGCCTCGGCTGTCATCATGGGCCTTATGTTCTTCGGCTCCTCCCTGCCAGTCATCAAATCCTGGCCCATGGAATGGATCACGTACATTTCCTTCATACTGGCCACGCCCGTGCAATTCGTCATCGGCTGGCGGTTCTACCGGGGCGCCTATGCGGCGCTGAAGCACGGCGCCGCCGACATGAACGTGCTCATAGCCGTGGGCACGAGCGCCGCTTACTTCTACAGTGTTGTCGCCACCTTCTTCCCGGGCCTCGTCATGGTCGGCGGCACCATGCCCTCCACGTACTACGATACCTCGACGATGATCATCGCTTTGATCTTATTGGGCAGGCTGCTCGAGGCCCGGGCGAAGGGACAGACCTCCGAGGCCATCCGCCGGCTTACCGGATTAAGGGCGAAGACGGCCCGGGTCATCCATGACCATACGGAGGAGGATATCCCGGTCGAAGACGTCAAAGTCGGCGATACAATCCTCGTCCGGCCGGGCGAGAAGATACCCGTGGACGGCGTGGTCACGGAGGGCTACTCGTCCGTGGACGAGTCCATGATCAACGGCGAGCCCATCCCCGCCTCCAAAAAGGAGGGGGACAACGTCATTGGCGCCACTATCAACAAGACCGGATCTTTCCGGTTCGTGGCCACAAAAGTGGGCCGGGACACCGTCCTGTCGCAGATCATAAAACTCGTCGAGGAGGCCCAGGGCAGCAAGGCCCCCATCCAGCGCCTGGCCGACCAGGTCGCCGCAGTCTTTGTGCCGGTCGTCATCGGCCTGGCTATCATCACGTTCCTGGCCTGGTACTTCATCGGCGGAGAGCCGCTGTTCGCCCTGCTGAACTTCATCTCCGTCCTCATCATCGCCTGCCCCTGCGCAATGGGCCTGGCCACGCCAACCGCCATCATGGTGGGCACGGGCAAGGGCGCCCAGTACGGCATCCTCATCAAGGGCGGCGAAAGCCTGGAGAACGCTTACCGCATAAATGCCATCGTGCTGGACAAGACCGGGACCATCACGAAGGGCGAGCCCTCGCTGGTCGACGTCGTTCCGATGCCCGGCTTCACGGAAGCCGACGTCGTCCACTATGCGGGCTCCGCCGAAAAGGGCTCGGAGCACCCGCTAGGCGAGGCTATAGTCAAGGGCGCAAACGCCAAGAATATACCTCTCAACGACGCCACGAAGTTCGACGCAGTCCCCGGCAAGGGCATCGTCGCCCAGGTGGACGGGCGCATCGTCATGGTGGGCAACGCAAAGCTCATGGAGTTCGAGGAGGTGCCCCTGGAGGAGATGCAGAAGGCCTTCGAAAGGCTGTCGGCCGAAGGCAAGACGCCAATGTACGTGTCCGTTGACGATAAGCCCGCCGGGGTCGTGGCCGTCGCCGATACTATCAAGGAGGGCTCGAGGGAGGCCATCGATGAATTTAAGAAACTCGGCATCGAGACCATCATGGTTACGGGCGATAACCGTAAGACGGCGGATGCCATCGCTAAACAGGTCGGCATCGGCCGGGTCCTCGCCGAGGTGCTGCCCCAGGATAAGGCCGAGGTGGTCAAGAATCTCCAGGCCGAAGGCAAGAACGTCGCCATGGTAGGCGACGGCATCAACGACGCCCCGGCACTGGCCCAGGCCAACACCGGCATAGCCATCGGCACGGGCACCGACATCGCCATCGAGTCCTCGGACATAACGCTAATGAGCGGCGACCTGCGCAGCGTCGTCACCGCGATAAAATTAAGCCGGGCCACCATACGGACGATACGCACGAACCTCTTCTGGGCATTCTTCTACAACGTCATCGGCATACCCATCGCCGCCGGTATCCTCTACCCCTGGTTCCACGTCCTGCTGAACCCCATCATCGCCGCGGCGGCCATGGCGTTCAGCTCCGTCTCGGTGGTATCGAACTCGCTCCTGCTCAACAGGTTCAAGCCAATATAAGGAGATACAATAATATGCCCGAATTTATACATGTCACGAAAAAGGACGGCGTCCATCCCGGGCAGGTAAAGAACTACTACAAGGAAGGGAAGAGCATCGCGGTCGCCAACATCGGCGGCAGCTACTACGCTTTCGAGGACTCCTGTCCCCACATGAGCGCACGCCTCTCGAACGGCAGCCTGGAGGGGAGCATCATCACCTGTCCGGAGCACAGCTCGAAGTTCGACGTGACTACCGGTAAGCCCCTGTCGATCGAAAATGGCCCGCTCGTCACCTACGAGGTAAAAGTCGAAGGCAACGACGTGCTGGTAAAAGTCTAAATTATTTCGAGTCCAGCGGCACCTTCACAAGGGCCTGGACTTCCTCGTCGAAGACGACCGTGTAAAAGTCGAACTCCACATAGGACTGCTTACCTGGCTCATAATCGTCGGTGAGCTTCATCACGGCCGCCAGGTACGTGTGGTCGTACAGCAGCCGTTCCAGCACGATGACGTCGCCCACCACGTTGCAATGGCCGCCGAGCGTCCTCATGGCGTTCTCATTCAGGCTTGCCACCGACATTATCCATCCCTCGCCGTTACGGGCGGAGACCTCGAACCTGCCCTCGTATTCAGGCAATAGCGGCAGAATGTCCACGCCCATGCCCGTTAAAAAGTTCTCAATGACGTACGAGGGCTGGTAAGCCTCCACGGCGGCCAGGCGCAGGTCGGCAATGTCGTTCTGCTGCGCCGCATCGTCTACGTTCATCTTCAAATACGCTTCCCGCTCCGTTTTTATAGCGGGCTCCAGCCTGGCGTACTCTTCCTTCAGCATGGCCTCGATGAGGGCTACGGCCTCGTCATGAGAATGATGTATTTTGATATCGCTCAGCTTTTTCCGAAGGTCGGGCGTGGAAGAGATATCTGCCATAAGGCTACATATGCACGAAAAGCTATTAACTTTTTTAAAAAAGAGAAAATGGCCCGCTCAGCCGTAAAGCATCTTAACGAGCAGATACGAGCCGTATACGGCCAGCAGGTTGAATATGATGTAGACGACCATCGGCGCGAACACCGCTATATACGATGCCACGGCCGACGTCTTATCGCCTATCTTCACTGCCAGGGAGCCAAGATAGCACGACCAGATCAGCCCCAGATAGCTGATCACCAGGCTCAATATAAAGATGGGGCTAAAGTATATCTGCTCCATCATGGCGATGTACGGCTGCATGGCCTCCTTGATCTGGTCCATGGACATGGTGGGCGTGATCTGCGGCATGCCCAGGTTCATCGTGGGCAAAAATAACAATAGCACGATGCCTATGAGCGCCGGTATGTACTTCACCAGGTACGTATAGCCGATGGCGTTAAGCATATCGGGGTTGTACTTGCCCTGGCCGCCCAGGAACAGCGCCAGGACATGGACGACTCCAGTGGCGATCGGCCAGCCGATGAGAACGAGAGCGAACGATATGACAAGGTTTAAGACGGCGGCGCCTATGCCCATGCGTGTCGACGAGATATAGCCGGAAATAAGTACGATTATCGCGTAGACGCCGATGATCATCAGCGGCTCCTCGGTCCTCGGCTCTTTCAGAATGTCCTTTATAGTCTCCTCGGGCTTGGTAAACATGCCCTTGATCCTTTCTACGAACTGCATTTATGCCTCCTTAACTTCCTTAACCTGCATCAGCGGGTACCCGTCCTTCAGGGCCATGCCCGCAAATACCTCGTAATTCTCATATCTGATTACCGCATCCACCGTCAGCATGGGTCCTGTTAGCTCCGTGTAGCCGAACGAGTTTAAGTTTTCCATCACCATATCCCGGTCTATATGTACGGTAATGCTCTTGACAAAGGGCTGGACCGAAATGCTCTGCGAGATCGCCTTTTCCAGGCTATCAACGGTTTTAGGGCTGATCGGCGAGCCGACGAACTGATGGTAAAGGGCTCCGAGCTTGATACCCGCTTCGAAGACCGCCTTATCCCGGGGTGTGACCGACATGTGGATGCCTCAATCGATATTTATAGGACTGCTTTAGATTTAAAACTGACCTTGATTACTGCTCCTCGACGACGTCGCCTTCCGCCTCGTCGAAGATAAAGACCTCGTCGATGGAGGAGCGCAGTGCCTTCGCAACGTCGTGGGCCAGCTTCAGGGAGGGGTTGTACTTGCCCTTCTCCAGGAAAACGATGGTCTCCCGGCGCACGCCTACCAGGTTCGCCAGGTCCTCCTGTGTTAAATTAAATCGGGCCCGGAACTCCTTGATGCGGGTCCTCATAGGGTCTCCCTGCCTGCGATGCTCACTGGATATCCCCCCTGTGGTTGTAATACGCGGTCAGGCCCATGAACGGAACGATCACCGTGGAAGTCAATATAAGCAGAACCGGGGTCTCGTCGAGCACCATTAAACTCAGGTACTGCAGCGCCCAGAGGGCCCAGATGACCACCAGAACGATGATCATCGTCCAGTACGCGGCAAAGGCCCGCGTGCGCCAGGTCCTCTCGTCGTCCATTTTGGCTTTTCGATTAAACCGCAGGCTGGCGATCAGGATTAGCACGACCCCTATCATGATGCCGAGCCAGGCTACGCCTCCCAATATTCGGACGTTGAGCATAAGGTCGGCCCCAAGCGCGAGCATGCCCAGGACGGCCAGCACAAAGCCGGAGACGAGTATATAGCGCCATTTATCCGTGCTTTTTTGAGAGCTCATTCGATGTCACCCTTCTTCGAATAATAGGCGAACCAGCCATAGAACGTGATGAGCATGACCATGATGGCCAGGCATATGACCTGCAGGCCGCTCAGCACATAGCCCCACCAGTTCAGGTACTGTATGGCCAGCAGCATAGCCAGCAGCGTAACGGCCGACACCCACGAGTTCATCATGGAGAATGCGGCCACCTTCCGCATACGCTCGTCCTCAGGGCTGTTGCACTGGTTATATCGGGAGAGCGTGCCCACGACAAGGATGATGCCGATAACAAAGGCCACGAGCGATATCAGGCCGATGCGGTTGAGGAAGAACACCCAGAGCAGCGATACGAACACCACTGTCGAGCTTATCCATAATATATATTCGAGGGTCGAAGATCTCATTGCTATGCCTCAATCGGGAAGGTCCAGGTCGCCCTTGTTATTGTAGTAGGCGAGCCAGCCTAGCATGGTCGCGAGTCCCACGAGCAGTGCAAAGCCCATGGCCTGCACGCCGTTATACTGGACGTGCATGTTGTACGCCAGGATCGCCGCGAAGCCGATCGCCATGACGGTGCAGAACCATGAAAGCGTGATCGCGTAGGTGCTCACCCGGAGCATCCGCTCGTCCCGTGTCTCGGGGCTCGCGCCGATGTACTGCCAGAACGACAGGATCATGCACATCAGGCCCAGCAGCAGGCCGACGAAAATGTAGTCGTCGAACGTGCCGGTCCACACCATGACCAGCGAATCGATAATAAGCGCCGCCGCACCCAGGAACATGCTTAATTTATATAGCCACGCAGTGTTGGTATTTTCTGCTTTCTTCGTCTGATTGTTTCCTTCCATGTCTTTCACCTACTCGATGTCACCTTTTCTGCCCAGTATCACGCTTGATGCCAGCATCGATATGATCATCGTCAGGATGGCTATCCCCAGCAGCCTGGCCATGCCAATGTCCAGGTGCAGGAAATACCCCAGTATTCCGGTAAAGCAGAGGACGCAGAGCGTGACATACCACGAGTATGCGGACGCCGCCGTGCCGATCTTCCTCGCCCGCTCATCCTTTACCGGCTTCTGCATGCCGATATACGTAAAGAAGTACGGCAGGAACCCCGACAGCCCCAGCAGGAGGCTGGCAGCCCAGACATCGTCGAGATTATCCCAGATAAGGAGCCCCAGGCCGTTAATGGCCAGTATGATGGAGCCAATCCACATGCTAAACTTATACCAATCATATGTGTCTTCTTTCTTTTTTACTATTGCATTAGTGTCTGTCATTCGACGTCACCCCTGTATTGTTTATAGGCGTTTATGACCATCATCGACATCACCATCACGAGCAGCACTATGCCGAAGAACCGTGCCACGCTCAGGCGCATCCCGAAGGCTATGTCAAAAATCATAAGGAAGCACATGGCGATCAGCGTGATATACCACGAATACGTGGCGGCGTAGGTGCCGATCTTCCGGGCCCTTTCATCCTTCGAGGGCTTCTCCATGCCCAGGAACCCGAAGAAGTTCCCGGTGAAGATAGCTACGCAGAATAGTATGGCGAGCGACGCGTTCCCGTCACTCCAGTCGAATACGGCCATAGCCAGCCCCAGGCCGATCATGACCAGGTACCCGAGGTACATGCTTGCCTTAATGATCCCGAGCCTGACAGCGGCGTTATCTTCCATCACTATTTCTCCCGTGTTATTTAATGTTCACATAATGTTATAATTAAACAACTTAATGTTAAAAATAGATAACATTTTAAACTATATAAGCATTTCTAGCGCAGGAGTAATACCCGTGAAGAATAAGTTAAGTTGAAAATATGTGCTAGAAGCTATATCTTATATTGTGACGGGTTGACTATATATCAGATAAACGATCGGCCGTGCCGCACAGATATGGAGAAATACCGTATGGGGCTGCTCAACGAGATAAAGGAAATATTTTCCAAAGACCGGAAGCTGTTCCTGCTGACGAACGCCTACTATTTCGGGCTGGTCATCGTCGGGGCGATCATCGCCCTCATCTTCCCACAGGCGCAATCTTACTTACTGGGCCTGACGACCGCCGGCTTGAACTCGGGACCTTTGTCCGGCATTTCAGGCGCATATCACTCGGGTGACATCTTATACGCCGCAGCTGTGACGTTCGTGACCAACATGTTCATGGGAACGATCCTGGAGATCACGATACCTTCGCTGATACTGCCCATCTGGGCACCTATCATGGGCTTCATCCGGGCCCTGATGTGGGGGATAATGCTCGTCGTGCCAGTACCCGGCGTGCTTCCGCTGGGCAGGCTGCTGCCCCATTACCTGACGCTGCTCCTCGAAGGGGAAGGCTACGTGGTGGCGATCTTTGCATGCCTGAGGCAGATCAAAGCACTATTGAACCTTAAATCGATACCGGCGGAACAACGACTTAACGCTTATATCGGTACCCTTGCCGACAATATTAAGCTCCTCATCCCCGTGGCCATCATCCTGGCGGTCGCCGCCATATACGAGGCCTGGGAAGTCATGTTCTTCACCGGAATATTAAAATGATAAGTTTTAACTTTTTTATTATGGCCTGCGACTCATGTACAGCCCTCTCGTTTTTTCACCACAAAGGCTCGATGGCCCGGAGGCCCACAGAGATTTTTTAGATGCAAGGCACGAGGAACACTAAGCCCGCTTCTTGGGTTTAGAGACACAAAAGGGACAATGGCACTATGGCAAAAGTGATTTCATGTTCATTCCATTGTGCCATTGTATCCTTTGATCCTTATAACCCAATGAACCGGGCTCTGTGGCCTTTGTAACTTGCTCGAATTCGCATCAGCGAAACATTTAAAAGAAACTCTGTGGGCTTCCGGGCCATCGAGCCTTTGTGGTGAAACCGATACCAGCCAGCATGAGTCGATAACCTGTAATACTCATTAAAGAAACATAAAAATAATGGGGGCTAAAAGCCCCGCTTCTTTTACAGCTTCACGTAGCGGGCGTCGTAGAGCCCGGCCTTCTCGATCATTTCCTTCAGTACGGGCTGGGGCACGGCATCGTCCACGTTGAGGATCATGATGGCCTCGCCCCGGACGGCCTCGCGGCCCACGGTCATGCCGGCGATGTTGATGTCGTTCTTGCCAAGGATGGTACCGACGTTGCCGATGACGCCCGGCCTGTCCTTGTGCATGGTCACGATCATGTAGCCCGCGGGAATGGCCTCGATGCGGTAGTCGTCGATGCCCACGATGCGGGCGTCATTGTTGCCGAAGATGGTGCCCTGCACCTTGCGCTGCATGCCGTCCGATTTTACGGTCACCGTAATGAGGTTGGTGTAGTCGCCCGCCTGGCCGGACTTCGACTCGACGACGTTGATCCCATTGTCCTTTGCAATGGCCTTGGCGTTGACATAGTTGACCAGCTCGCCCTTCTTCACGTCGAGCAGGCCCTTGACCACGGCTAGCGTCACAAGTGAAACGTCCTTGCCGGCGATATCGCCGCTGTAGACGACGTCGATCTCCTTGATGTGGCCGTCCACCATCTGGGCCGTGAACTTGCCGAGGTTCTCCGCCAGCGGCAGGAACGGCTTGATCTTCTCCATGGTCTCCGGCTTCATGATCGGTATGTTGAGCGCCGTGGTGACCGGCAGTCCCTTGAACGCGTTGAGCACCTGCTCGGCGATGATGACCGCCACGCTGATCTGGGCTTCCTTGGTGGACGCGCCCAGGTGGGGCGTCACGATGACATTGGGCTGCTCCAGCAGCGGGCTGCCCACGGGCGGCTCCTTCTCGAACACGTCCAGCGCCGCTCCGGCGACCTTGCCAGACTTGATCGCCTCTAAAAGGGCGGCCTCGTCGATAATGCCTCCCCTGGCACAGTTGATGATCCGGACGCCCTTCTTCATCATGTCGAACTGGGGCGTGGAGACCATGTGCCGGGTCTCGGGTATGAGGGGCGTGTGGACCGTGATGTAGTCGGCCTTCTGGTATATCTCTTCGCGGGTCGTCAGCTTCGCGCCGAGGTCCCGGGCTCTCTCGGGCGTGGTGAACGGGTCCTGCGCGAGCACTTCCATGCCCATGCACCGGGCGCGCCTCGTCACTTCGCCGCCGATGCGGCCCATGCCTATGACCCCCAGCGTTTTTCCTAATACCTCGACGCCCATGAACTTGCTGCGCTCCCACTTGCCGCCCTTGAGCGAGGCGTTCGCCTGCGGGATGTTCCTGGACAGGGCGAACATCATGGCGATGGTGTGCTCGCAAGCCGCGATTGTGTTACCCTCCGGGGCGTTGGCCACGATGATGCCCTTGGCGGTGGCGGCCGGCACGTCGACGTTGTCGATGCCCACGCCGGCGCGGCCGATGATCTTTAATGAATCGGCGGCCCCGATGACGTCCTTCGTGACCTGCGTCTCGCTTCGAATGATTAGAGCGTCGTAGCCCTTGATCTTCTCGATAAGCTGCTCCTTCGTGAGCTTCGTCTCGACGTCCACCTGCACGCCGGGCTCTGCCTTCAATATCTTGATGCCTTCGTCGGAAATAGGATCGGTTATAAGGACCTTCATGTTCGTTCCACCTTGACAGCGGTAGTGTTTTGACTTATGGATGCTCAATATTATTAAGTCTTTGGATATTACCACAGAGGTCACGATGGGTTTTACCACAGAGGTCACGGAGGGTTTTTATTATTCACCACTGAGGTTCACAGTGGCCACAGAGGTTTCTTTTATATGCTGAAGGGGACTCGCTTCGCTCGCCCCTCGCAGACCCCGACCAGTTGATAGGCTCTGCGTACCTCTGTGATGCCTCTGTGACATATTTTAAAAATCCTCTGTGGCCTCTGTGGACCACTGTGGTGAATTATCTCTCGGTGACCTCTGTGGTGAATAATAAATCGTCCTCTGTGGCCTCTGTGGACCACTGTGGTGAATTATCTCTCGGTGACCACTGTGGTGTACCAAATCTCAGTGGGGCCTTCGGGCTTCTGTGGTGATACCCCAAATTTTATAACTGAATATGTTGTTTATCTACTACCATATCAAGGTGGAAAAATGCAGTTATTACTCATCCATTCCGACTTTATCGAATATGAGGTCAAGAAAAGCACCCCTGTCGCGGAGAAGATCTCCGACGACCTGAAGTCGGGCAGGATGGAGGACGCGCTCGCGGCCTTCATCACGGTCGAAAAGCCCGACGAGGCCAGCCCCAAATATGTCATCGACAAGGGCACCGAGGCCATCGTGAAGATGGCGGAGCAGGTCAAGGCGACCCGCGTCATGCTCTATCCTTACGCTCACTTAAGCTCAAACCTTTCATCTCCGAAAACCGCCATAGAAGTCCTCACGGGGCTTGAGGCGGCGCTCAAAGAAAAGAACTTCGAGGTCAAGCGCTCGCCGTTCGGCTGGTATAAGGCCTTCACCGTCAGGTGCAAGGGCCACCCGCTCTCCGAGCTTTCCAGGAATATCGTCCCGGAAGGCTCGACGATTAATATTTGCGCGGGCGAGAAGCCCGAAGTCGTATCCGAGGCCATCAAGAACGAGGAAAAATTAAAAAGCTACTTCTACATCATGGACGTCGACGGCCAGATGAAGGACCCGAAGACGTTCGACTATGAGAACCACGAGAAGCTCAAGGCGTTCGTGGACTACGAGATGGCCAAGAAGCGGGCCGTCGACCGGGTGCCGCCCCACGTCGAGCTCATGAGGCGCCTGGAGCTGGCGGATTATGAGCCCGGGAGCGACCCGGGTAACATGCGCTTCTATCCTAAGGGCCGCATGGTCAAGAATCTATTAGAAAATTACGTGCTCATGGAGGCGACGAAGAACGGCGCCATGGAGGTCGAGACGCCCATCATGTACGACATGGAGCACCCCACCCTGAAAAAGTACCTCGACCGGTTCCCCGCACGCCAGTATACGGTCATCGCCGACAAGAAGAACCTGTTCTTGAGGTTCGCGGCGTGCTTCGGCCAATTTTTAATGAGCCACGACATGACCATCTCATACAAGAACTTACCGTTAAAGATGATCGAGCTCACCCGCTACTCCTTCAGGAAGGAGCAGAGGGGCGAGCTGGTCGGCCTCCGCCGCCTCCGGGCGTTCACGATGCCGGACATGCACACGCTCTGCACCGACATGGCCGGGGCCACGAGCGAGTTCCGCGACCAGTACG
Source organism: Methanocella sp. (assembly GCF_035506375.1). Classification (NCBI taxonomy): domain Archaea; kingdom Methanobacteriati; phylum Methanobacteriota; class Methanomicrobia; order Methanocellales; family Methanocellaceae; genus Methanocella; species Methanocella sp. The sequence continues at coordinate 26,493 of NZ_DATJPM010000055.1, read as the reverse complement.
AGATGTGCATCAATACTCTAGAGACCATCGGGCTCACCCTGAAGGACTATGAGGTAGCAATAAGATTCACCAGGGACTTCTATAACCAGAACAAGGAGTTCATCGAGGGCCTGGTCAGGCGTGCCGGCAAGCCCGTCGTCATCGAGATGTGGGACCAGCGGTTCTTCTACTTCGTCCTCAAGTTCGAGTTCAACTTCATCGACTCGCTGAACAAGGCGAGCGCCCTATCGACCGTGCAGATCGATGTGGAGAACGCAGAGCGCTACGACATCACCTACGTCGACCAGGACGGCTCGAAGAAGTATCCTACTATTTTGCACTGCTCGCCTTCTGGCGCCATCGAGCGCTGCATCTACGCCCAGTTAGAGAAACAGTTCATGGAAAGTGAAAAGGGCATCGTGCCCATGCTCCCCGTCTGGCTGTCGCCCACCCAGGTGCGGGTCATCGCCCTGAGCGACCGGCACATCGATCACTGCCGCAAGCTCGCCTTGGAATTAAAACCTTACCGGGTAGACATCGACGACCGCGAGGAAACCGTGAGCAAGAAGGTCCGGGATGCGGGCAAGGAGTGGGTTCCATACGTAGTGACGATCGGCGACGCCGAAATGGGCAAGGACAAATTCCCGGTCGTAGTCAGGTCCGAGTCGGAGCCTAATAAGCCCCTCAAGGTCGAGATGACCGTCGAGGAATTAAGATCCAGGCTTGCGAAGGACGTCGATATGCTCCCGACCAGGCCACTTCCTATTGCAGAGAGCCTGTCTAAACGCCCCAAGTTCGTTGGAAGTATATAAGAGCCGGCGATTCTTCGCCAACCCTTCTTTTTTTAACTGGTGTAGGGCCTATATTGGGCGATTATGCGAAAAATCTCTGCTATCATGGGCTAACAATTATTTTTATTTTGTCAATATTTATAAATGTAAGAGTTTAATGTTCATCTGTGACCTCATGCACCCGAAGCATCTCGCCGCCTATCGTGAAGCTTCGCCGGCCATGGGGTTATGACCGCGCCTTTCTATGGTCCGATAGAAAGCAATATGAGTAAACCTGTGTAGCAGATCAGTGTGGGTTTGAGGAAGGATGGAAAAAGCCCCGGGCTGGACGCGTACCTGTGCCGCCTCTCCAGCCCGGAACCCTAATCATTTAAGCTCCTCTAAATTATTTTAAGAATGCTTTAAAAGACGTTTTCAGCCACGAAGCGGCTCGAAGCTGGCTCGAAGCTCTCTAAGACTTATTAAAAATCGTTGGTGCCGCCTGGTGTAAACTCCGTGCCGCTTAGTGATATAATATAAAATTGGTGCCGCCTGGTGTAAACTTGGTGGGGTTGAGACAACAGTTGCTCTCAAGCGGCACTAAGGTTACACCAGGCGACACCAATGATTTTTAAAATATTTAATAATGACTTCGTGAGCTTCAGGCCCGCTTTGAGCAGCTTCGTGGCTGAAAAGTCTTTGTGTAGCTTATTAATTTTAAGCTGTTAGTAATATGTGACATATTACGTAACATAATGGTTATATAGCATCGAAGCCTAATTTTGGCTAAATAGAAATGTTACATAGTATGTAACATGCTTCTATTCACATGGAAGGTTTCCTGATGTACGCGCCGGAGTGGATGTTCGATAAGGCCAGGGCCATCGCGGGCGATATCGTGAACTCGCAGGACCGGGGCATGCTCATCCAGATGTACCGGGGAAAGATGGACCTGACGCAGGAGGAATTAAGCCGCATCATGCGGCTCCGGCGGGAGACGATCTCCCGCATCGAGCACGGCAAAGTGACGCCCACGCTCCCGTTCATCCACACGTTCTCGGGCATCGCCACATTAATGGAAGCCGTTAAATCGTACAGGTCGATGAACCGGGCCGTCGAATACCTCTATTTTATCCGCATCGGGGCCGAGCTCGGCGTGCCCCGGGACAACGTCGCGTATATCGTAGACGCGGCCATCATGAACTATGAAAAGAAACGCAAGAAAGCGATACGATATCTGGAGAGATGATCGTGGCAGCGAAGACTAAAGCAGTAGTGAGAGAGGCCGTAAGGCCTTCGAACAGGCTCGTCGTATGGCTAGAGGACGTCAGGAATTCGGATATTCCAATTGTCGGCGGCAAGGGCGCGAGCCTGGGCGAAATGATCAACGCCGAGCTGCCCGTGCCACGGGGCTTCGTGGTGACGGCGCAGGCGTTCCGCGAGTTTATCGAAGTGACGGGCATCATGGACCGGCTGTTCAAGACGCTGGACGTGGACGTCGACGACGCTAAAGCCCTGGACAGGGCCGCGGCCGACGCCAAGAAGCTCGTCATGGAGACGCCCATGCCGAAGAACATCGAGAGGGCCATCAGGGACTATTATGCCACCTTATGCAAGCGTGAGGGCGAGGAGGTCTACGTGGCCGCCCGGTCGAGCGCGACCGCCGAGGACCTGCCCGAGGCCAGCTTCGCGGGCCAGCAGGAAACGTATCTCAACGTTAAAGGGGCGGACGACCTGGTCAAATCCGTCCAGAAATGCTGGGCGTCGCTCTATGGCGCAAGGGCTATCTATTACCGTGTTGAGCAAAAGTTCCCCCACGACCAGGTGAGCATCGCCGTCGTGGTGCAGAAGATGGTCGACGCGGAGGAGGCCGGCGTCATGTTCACCAACCACATGACCACCGGCGAGAACGTCACAATCATCGAGGCCGCATGGGGCCTGGGCGAGTCTGTTGTCTCGGGCGCCGTATCGCCGGACACATATCTCATCGATAACAAGACTTTCAATGTCAGGCAGAAAAAGGTCGCCACAAAGCAGACTATGATCATCCGGGACAAAAAGACCCGCAAGAGCAAGAAGGTCGACGTCCCGGAGAATAAGAAGAACTCGCAGGTGCTGCCCGACGACGTCATTGTCAAGCTGGCAAAGCTCGGCCAGATAGTCCTGGAGCATTATGGCAAGCCCCAGGACATCGAGTGGGCCGTGAAGGACGGCGAATTATACCTCCTACAGTCGAGGCCGATCACCACTATCCAGAAGCGCGAGGCGAAGGGCGGCCTGGCCTCCGGCGAAGTCATCCTTGAAGGCCTGGGCGCTTCGCCGGGCGTCGCCAGCGGCAACGTCAAGATCGTCAAGAGCATGGGCGAGCTTGACAAGGTGCTGGAGGGCGACATTTTAGTGACCAAGATGACCACGCCGGACATGGTCCCGGCCATGAAGCGCTCCTCGGCGATAGTGACCGACGAGGGCGGCATGACCTGCCACGCGGCCATCGTATCCCGTGAGCTGGGCACGCCGGCGGTCGTGGGCACGAGAGAGGCCACCCGGACGCTCCAGGACGGGCAGGTCGTGACCGTTGACGGCGAGAAGGGCCACGTCCTCCTGGGCGCCCTGAAGCCGGTCGAAAAGCCCTCGGAAGAGGCCCGGGTCGCGGCCGTAGCGGCGACGACAAAGCCGATTACTGCAACAGAGGTCAAAGTCAACGTGTCCATCCCCGAGGCCGCCGAAAGGGCAAAGGCGACGCTGGCGGACGGTGTGGGATTACTCCGGATCGAGCACATGATACTCGGGCTGAACACTCACCCGCAGGTCTACATCAAGAGCGGCCGCTCGGACGAGTACGTGAACGAATTAGTCAAGGGCATCCGCACTGTGGCCGACGCCTTCTACCCGCGGCCGGTCTGGGTAAGGACGCTGGACGCCCCGACGGACGAGTTCCGGGCCATGAAGGGCGGCGAGGGCGAGCCGTTCGAGCACAACCCTATGCTGGGCATGCGTGGCATCCGCCGTGACCTGCGCGAATTAGAGCACTTCCGGCTGGAGATGGCGGCCTTCAAGAAGCTCTTCGAGCTGGGCTACGACAATATAGGCATCATGCTGCCCCTGGTCCAGCACCCGAAAGAGCTGCGCAGGGCAAAGGAGATCATGGTCGAGTGCGGCATCGACATCGAGAAGGTAGACGTGGGCATCATGGTCGAAATACCCGCGTCCGCGCTGATCATCGATGACTTTATTAAGGAGGGCATCGATTTCGTATCGTTCGGCACGAACGACCTGACCCAGTATACGCTGGCCGTCGACCGGAATAACGAGCTGGTCGCGGACCTGTATAATGAGCTGCACCCCGCCGTGCTCAAGCTGATCGAGTACGTCATAGAGCGGTGCAACAAGGCTGGCGTCACGACGTCCATCTGCGGCCAGGCGGGCAGCCGGCCCGAAGTCGCCAAGAGGCTCGTCGCCATGGGCATCACCAGCATCTCAGCCAACATCGATGCGGTCGAGGCTGTCAGGGAAATGGTCGCCAGGACCGAGCACGAGATCATCCTGGATTCGGCCAGGAAAAAAGTGGTGTAAATATTGAGGGAACATGGGGTCGATGAGACCGTAATACTAAAGGAGCTCGAGGACGCGGCGCAGAGAAACGTTCCATATGCCCGCGTGCTCAGCTCGATGTGCACGACCCCTCACCCCATCGCACTAAAAGCCCACAGAGAGTTCATCGTCTCCAACCTGGGGGATCCCAAACTTTTTCCGGGGACGGCCTCGCTCGAGCATGCCTGTATAGGCATGCTGGGCGAGCTTTTACATTTACCTTTGGCAGCAGGCTACATCACGACCGGCGGCACCGAGAGCAACATCCAGGCGCTCCGTAGTGCACGGCAGTTAAAGAAAGTCGACCCCGGCAAGGCCAACATTGTCCTTCCTGAGTCGGCGCATTATTCCTTTGATAAGGCGGCCCAGATGCTGGGAGTAACGCTAAGGCGGGCACCGCTGGACGATGAGCTCAAGGTAGACGTCGACGCAATGGCCGGGCTCATCGACAGGAACACGATAGCTCTCGTCGCAATTGCGGGGACGACGGAGTTCGGGCAGGTCGACTCCATCCCGGCGATAGGCAAGCTCGCTCTCGACGAGGACATATTCTTCCATGTGGATGCGGCTTTCGGCGGCTTCGTCATACCGTTCCTGAAGGACTCGTCGAAGCTAAAGTTCGACTTCGAGGTGCCCGGCGTCATGTCGGTCGCCATCGATCCTCACAAGATGGGCATGAGCACGATACCGTCCGGCGGCCTGCTGTATCGGGATGAGCGCTTCATGAAGCTGCTGGAGATCAACGCCCAGTACCTGACTTCGCAAGTCCAGTCCTCGCTGGCGGGCACCCGGAGCGGCGCCTCGGCGGCTGCGACATACGCCGTCATGCGGCACCTGGGCATGGACGGCTATCGGAAGATCGTGTCGACGTGCATGGATAACACCCTGCTCCTCCGGGACAGCCTGCTGGACATGGGCCTTGAGCTCGCGCTCGAGCCTGTCATGAACATCGTGACCACGAAGTTGCCGGATGCTGAGGCGACGAGAAAAAAATTATGCGACATGGGCTGGTTCGTTTCCACGACGTCCCGGCCGGAAGCTCTCCGCATGGTCGTCATGCCCCATGTTACGCGCACCGTGGTCGATTCATTCGTGACCGACATTAAAAAGATATTGTAACCTTATTATTCCATATACTTCTGAAAGTTCCTGTTTATCGTTAGATTTAAGATATTATGAGCTAAAAGGGTGCAAAACGCTTACTTAGTGGACGTGGGTGTGATGCTGAAGAACTTAAGAGAGACAATGAAAAATGCGCCGATCGTGAAAAGAGGGGCCTACAACTATTTTATTCATCCTATCTCTGACGGCGTCCCCGTCGTGAAGCCCGAGCTTCTCCGGGAAGTCATCGCCTGTATCGTGAAGAACGCCGACCTGGACGTCGACAAGATCGTGACCATCGAGGCCATGGGCCTGCCGCTGGGCGCCGCGCTGTCGACGATCACCGACATACCTTTTATCATCATTAGAAAGAGAAAGTACGAGCTGCCTGGCGAGATTGCGGTCCACCAGACCACTGGCTACTCCCGGGGCGAGCTATATTTGAACGGCATCAACAAGGGCGACCGCGTGCTCATCATCGACGACGTCATCAGCACGGGCGGCACGCTGAAAGCGGTAATAAAAGCGCTGGAGATGGCCGGGGCTGTCATTAAGGACATCGTCATCGTCATCGAGAGGGGGGAGGGCAAGAAGATCATCGAGGACATGGGCTACGATGTCCAGACCCTCATCAAGATCGACGTGGACGAGCACGGCGTTAAGATCCTCGGCTGCATAGACGAGGAATGCTCTCCGACCGGCCACTGATCCTTTTATTTTTCTGCCGTGTTGAATTACTCCGGCATTTTAAGCTTCATAAGGGCACGGAGACACTATTTCTCACCACAATGGCACGGAGTTCACTAAGGCCCACGAAGTCTTTTTTTATATGCAAGTTACAAAGGGCTCAAAGGCACGCTTTTTGTGTTATAAGGCTCAGAGGCTTCAAAGGCACGCAGGCAAAAAGCGCTATCATGTTCATTCCATCGTGCCATTGTCACCTTCGTGCCCTGATCGCCAATGAACCGGGCTCTGTGAACTTTGTACCTTGCTCGAATTCGCATCAGCGAAACACTTAAAAGAAACTTTGTGAGCCATTGTGCCTATGGGTGCCTCCGTGGTGAAAATAGTGCCCTCCGTGCCCTCCGTGCGCTTAAAACGAGGTATTCAACACAGTATATTTTTTTAATTTTCACATCCTATTTTTGCCCTCAGACGAGGCTTTAATGCTTCATGAGTCCAATACCATTTGGATAGTCATGAGCACCTCTAAGCCGCTGAATATCGGGCACCTGTCGACCGTGTATCACACTTCTTTTATCCTGGAGGGCACTGGCTGGCTGCAAAAAGCCGGCATAGACGCCCGATGGAAGCTCTTCGCCTCCGGCCCGGACATCGTGAAGGCATTCGAGAACAAGGAGATCGACATCGGCTACATCGGCCTGCCGCCGGTCATCATCGGCGTCGCGAGGGGCATACCGTTCAAGTGCATCGCGGGCGGCCACGTAGAGGGCACCGTCATGCTCGCCCAAAAACAGTATAAGTCCTTGGATGAGCTGGGCGACATAAGTAAGGTCCTGAAACAGTTCGAGGGCTCTATCATGGGCACGCCGCCCAAAGGGTCTATCCACGACGTCATCGCCAGGGACCTGGCGGAAAGCCTCGGGCTAAATATAGAAATAAAGAACTATGCGTGGGCCGATTTTGTACTGGACGCCCTGGTGGAAGGAGAGATACCAGCCGCAGCCGGAACTCCTCCGCTCGCAGTAGCAGCACGCCGCTTCTGCGGCGCCCGTATCGTGGTACCGCCGCACGAGCTCTGGCCGAACAACCCCAGCTATGGCATCGTGGCACGAACGGAGCTTTTCGAGAGCCCCGGCATCATCATGCGGTTCCTGGAGATGCATGAGACGGCCTGCAACTTCATCCGGGAAAAGCCGGAAGAGGCAGCAGAGATCGTGGCGAAGCTGACCGAGATCGTCGACCCGGAGTTCGTGCTCGAGGCATACCGGATATCGCCTAAGTACTGCAGCGCCCTTTCCCCTGAATACGTATCATCGACCATGCGATTCGTCGACGTTCTCCTCAGGATGGACTATATCAGCCGCCCGGTATCCGAAGAGGAGATATTCGATTTCCGTTTTATCCGGAAAGCCCACCCGGGCCCTGCACACTATAACCTGTGACGGCGGCCGAAAGTTTATCATGATTCATGTGCGATAAATAGTACATATTCGCAATCATATGAAAAAATGGATGATAACCATGGATGAACACGTCATAGAAGGCCTGGGCAGGGCCCGCATCGTCGTCCGGGACGGCAAGGTCGTAGAGGTCGGAGAGCCGATGATCAGCTATTGTCCGATCTTCGACAAGCACAGGGGCATCAAGAAAATCACCAAAGAGGTCATCGCGAACAATATCCAGTTCCGCATCGACGACTTCGGCATGTGCACGCCGAACCGCGTCATGACAATGAAGGATTTCCTGTCATTCGGAGTCTCCGAGATCATCTGCACGGCCATCCGGCAGAAAAAGATCGACGCTGCGGTGCTAGTCTGCGAAGGCTGCGGTACCCTGATCGTCACCGATCCGGACATGGTCCAGGGCATCGGCGGAAGAGTATCCGGCCTTGTCAGCACGACGCCCATCCCGTCGCTTATCGAGAAAGTCGGCGAGGAGAACGTCCTCGATCCGAAAACCGCGAAGATCGACCAGGCGGCCGGCGTTAAAAAGGCCATAGCCATGGGCTACAAGAACATCGCGGTCTCGATCATCAACGGTACCATGGCAAAGGAGATCCGGGAGATCGAAAAGCAGCACCCTGGCGTGAAAGTTTACACGTTCGTCGTCCACGTTACTGGCCTGCCGAAGGACGAGGCCGAAGCGATCTTCAACTATGCGGACGTGGCCACGGGCTGCGCCTCGAAGTACGTCCGGGAGGAGGGGTCGAAGAAGGCCTTATGTAAAGTGGGCGATTCCGTGCCTATCTTCGGCGTAACGCCCCGTGGCCAGGCCCTCATCGAGGAGCGCATCAAGTTCATGGGCAAGCCCATCGTGGCAAAGCCCAACGCGCCGCAGCCCGATAAGCTGCTCTAATTTTTTTTTATCCTACCCTCTGCTTTCAGGGGGCATTTTTAATTGCCTGCTTAACAAGGCTCATTTTTATACCTGATTGGATTAATTAAGTCAATTAATAGTCTATTTTACTAATAAAAAGTTAATACTTGTTAATCATTGAATTGCTGTTATAATAGATAACATTTGCAATTTATATGCCTGATTTGGAAAGTATTTATACTATAGGGATATTTCTAGGCTTACTAGTGAAGGAGGAGTAAGCAATTAAAAAACGAATACTACTAGTCGCTGCAGTATGCATCGTGCTACTGGCTAGCGTAATGTTGGTAAATGCGAGCATACCGCTGACTAAGCCCTCCCAGGATTATAGCAGTGGTACCTATATTGTCGTTTTTAACGACAACCAGAACCTGGCTAGCGCTCTTGACGACCAGGTGGCGACGTTCGCCGTTGAGAACAACGCGACGGTCAAATACCAGTACGACCTCATCAACGGCATGGCCATCAACGTCCCGACTGCGGATGCGGCTAAGAAGCTGAGCTCCCTCAAGGGCGTGAAATACGTCGAAAAGAACGTCATATTCCATGCCACCCTCGACCAGGCGGCACCGATCGTCGGAGCCCCGCAGGTCTGGGACCTTGGATATACCGGCAAGGGCGTTAAGGTTGCCCTGGTCGACACGGGCATCGACGGTACCCACCCCGACCTGAAAGGCAGGATCGTCGACTTCAAGGACTACGTCGGCGGTAAGACCACCGCATACGACGACTTCGGCCACGGCACGCACTGCGCCGGCATCATCGGCGGCAGCGGCGCTGCCTCGAATGGCAAGTACAAGGGCATGGCGCCCGAAGTCCAGTTCATCGGCATCAAGGTGCTGGGCAAGGACGGCTCGGGCAGCCTGGACAACATCATCGCCGGCCTGAACTATGCGGCCAAGAGCGATGCTAAAGTAATATCGATGTCACTTGGCTCTACGGAGCACACGCAGTCCATGGACGACGCCGTTAATAACGCCGTCAAGGCCGGAAAGGTCGTCGTCGTGGCGGCAGGCAACAGCGGGCCGGGCTCGAGCACGATCGCGTGCCCTGCCGACTGTGCGAACGCGTTGACCGTGGGCGCAACAGACAAGAGCGATGTCATCGCCTCGTTCAGCTCGAGGGGCCCCAACCGGGATGGTACCGTCAAGCCGGACGTCAGCGCCCCGGGCAAGGACATCGTGTCCTGCAGGGCCACCGGCACCAACGACGGCAAGGCCATCGACACATACTACCTGTCGATGAGCGGCACCTCCATGGCCACGCCCATGGTATCGGGCTGCGTCGCGTTGCTGTTGCAGAAGAAGCCGGACCTCACGGTCAGCCAGGTCAAGGATATCATGGAGAAGACCGCGAAGCAGCTGGGCAGCGGCGTCCCGAATAATGACTACGGCTATGGCAGGGTCAGCATAATCAACGCGATCAACTACCTGGACGGTAAGTACACGCCGCCGACCACCCCATCTCCGACCCCATCGCCGACCGTGTCGCCCAGGCCGTCGCCGACTGTGACGCCTAACCCGGGCCACCCCGGCTACCCGTACCCAGGATACCCCGGCTACCCGTACCCCGGCTACCCTGGTTACCCGGGACAGCCGACACCGACTCCTACGCCTAACCCGGGCCACCCCGGCTACCCGTACCCAGGATACCCCGGCTACCCGTACCCAGGATACCCCGGCTACCCGTACCCAGGATACCCTGGATACCCGTACCCCGGCTATAGCGACGAGTAAGTAACCTTAATCAGGCCGGAAACGGCCTGATACCCTCTTTTTAATTAAAATTCGGCACATCCCGTGGAGCCTCTGCCTTTAGAGCAGGTCACGCTTATCATTCTTTCCGGCTTAACCTCAGTCAGGTGATAAGAAATGGTGAAAGACCCCGTATGTCATATGAACGTGAATGAGGAGAAGCCGGGGGCGAAGGAGAACTTTAACGGGAAGACGTATTATTTTTGCAGTAACAAGTGCAAGGCCCTGTTCGATAAGAACCGCGATAAATTCTCAAAAGAATCGTGAAACTGTGCTGCGGCACTCACGTTTTTCGATGGCCATGCTCGATGCTATTCTTTTTTCTTGCCAGATTACCAAGCATTATATAGTTAACAATAGTTAATTTTCCTATTATGTCGCAAAAAGGAGTCTCGGTCACGGAGAAGAAAAGATCGGGTCCAAAGGAGCTGACGGAGTATGACCTGAAGAGGTATAACCGCCAGATGATGATCAAGGGTTTCGGCGAGGAAGGGCAGAAAAAGCTGAAGAACACGAGGGTATTCGTCGCGGGCGCCGGCGGCCTGGGAAGCCCCGTGTCCACATACCTCGCTGTCGCCGGGTTCGGCCACATCGCGCTCGCCGACATGGACGTAGTAGACCTCAGCAACCTGAACCGGCAGATCCTGCACTGGGACAGGAACGTGGGCGAGGTCAAGGTGAAAAGCGGCCTCGAGAAGCTGACGCAGGCCAACCCCGAAATAGAGGTGGAGGCATTCAACGGCAAGATCGACGAGAACAACGTGTACGATCTTACGAAGGGCCATGATATCATCATCGACGCCATGGATAATTTCCCGACGAGGTATCTGCTCAACAGAGCGGCCCTGAAGCATAAGATCCCGTTCATCCACGCATCCGTATGGGGCCTCGAAGGCCGGCTCACGACGATAATCCCAGGGAAAACCCCGTGCCTGAAATGTATTTTCCCCCATGCGCCGCCTAAAGAGGTTTTTCCAATACTTGGCGCCACTCCGGGCGTGCTCGGCACGCTCCAGGTGACGGAAGCCGTCAAAGTCGTCCTTGGCATCGGTAAGCCCGTGACGAACCGCTTACTTCTCTACGATGGCGAGTATATGGACTTCCATGAGATCCAGGTAAACAAGAACCCCGCTTGCCCGGCCTGCGGCAGTAAATAGGAGGTGCAGCATGAAATTGAAAGTGAAACTATTCGCGAACTTCCGCGAGGTGACCAAGAACAAGGAAGTCGAGATCAGCCCGAAGGGCGATAAGGTGAACGACATCATATCGGCGCTCATCCACGACTACCCGAAGCTGGAGCCGCTGATGCTCAACGGCGCCGGAGTCAAGCCATACGTTAATATCCTGATCAACGGCAAGAGCGTCCTGGACCAGGGCGGCCTGCAGGCCCCGATCAAGGAAGGCGATGAAGTCACCGTATTCCCGCCAGTATCGGGCGGATGATCTTTTAACATTTTTTTTATTATCCTGAAGCAGGCCTGACCTGGTCTGCAGCCGGTAATGGCTGGTGCGTTTTTGGGTTAAAATAGGAGGTTATTTATCGCCGGAGACTCGCAGACGGAATCTCATGTAATAGCCATGCGATCACCCGGCGTTAATACCTTTTTATCTATTATTGCTGTGTCGAGTATTTCATTTTAAGCGCACGGAGTGTACGGAGGCACTATTTTTCACCACAAAGGCACGAAGAGCACGGAGGCTCACAAAGCCTTTTTTATAATTAAGAGACAAAGGGCACAGAGCCGCTTTTTGAACTTTTAAGATACAAAGAATACGAAGGCACGATGGCAAAAAGTGCTCTTGCTCATTCCACTGTGTCTTTGTATCCTTCGTGCCCTGATCGCTAATGAACCGGTTCTGTGTACTTTGTAACTTGCTCGAATTCGCATCAGCGAAACATTTAAAAGAAAACTTTGTGGGCCTCCGTGCCATCGTGCCTTTGTGGTGAAAAATAGTGCCCTCATGCTCTTAAAAAGCTTAAAACAGGGAGTAATTCAATACAGCATCTATTATACATAAAAACCAGAGAATATGGGCTTATCCTCCAACCACCCCCATAGGACCACTTAATCCGTAGAGGCTCTGGCGGGCGTCCTTGAAGTAGAAGCGCTCCTGAAGGATATGCTCTTCCCGCAGCCTGTTCAGCGCATAGCGAACGGTCCTTGGCGGGAGGTATGTTTTTTCGATGATGTCTTTCTGGGTCAGCAGGCCGCTGGATTCCAGGACCTTGTAGACCAGCTTTGCCGATGGCGGCAAATGTTCGATCTTCGGTACTTCTATTTGGTTGCCATTAATGGCAAAAACGATCCCTCATAGTATTTTCACCATCACCTAAATAGACTTAACGATAGTTAAATCTTTCGGCTGAAAATTCACAATTGTTAATTTTTATGAACGTTATGCGTCCGCTCTGGGCGAATCCGGCTTAGAATTTTAGACAAAATGACCATTGCATGGGCCTCATGCGCGAACCGATTAAAAATTTGCTAATGGGCTACAATATGTTATCATGCTTATCGACCTTCGTCCGGGTCTCCCGGCTTCTATTTCGCTCCAAGGCCTCCCCGCAGGAAGCGGTAGAGGTCATCGTCGTCGCTGTGAGACAGTTCATTTTCTATTTTCGGCATGTTCAGCCGGTCTATACGAGTTTGCTTCGTGCTTTTCCGTTTCATTTTCTCACCTTTCACATAGCGATCAGGTCCACCTACGAATGGCACCGGGGCCGAATGCCGCCCGCCGCCAAATCTCACTACGGCCCCTATGCTAATAAAGCTAAGTAAAACGGCCATCGTTGTGGGTAATGTCCTGAAACTCGGATAAATTATGTAAAACTTGCCGGAATATTCAAACATATACGTATCAAAGAGAAACGGTCAGATAGTATCGACGGCAGGAGCGCATGGAACAGATCGAGCGTTATTACAGGGAATCCGACCATTACAGGGCCTGGATCGATGCCTCGGGCAACGGGAGCGTCCGCATACTGAAGCGCATCAACTTCCGGGGGCTGATACATCTTTTCAAAGAAATGCTCACGGAGATGAAAAAGACCCCCGAGATCGCCCCCCGGATCACGTTCTACATCTCCCAGTCCTTGAACGAGGAGATGTCCGACAACGCGAAGGAGTTCATTGAGTTCTGCCGCCATTGCATGAGCGTCGAGCTGGACCTCGTCGTGCTCGAGTGAAGGGGACGCTAGCTTTTTATAGTTTGGATTAACAATTGTTATTTTGTTAACGATTTTTTCGTTAACTAGATATTTAACCTCGCAAATATCATATATTACATGGATCGGTGATGCCGAAATGGAAATAAGCGTTCAAAAGAAGGCCGAGCTGATCGAGACCGGCGGCGTGGTCATCGACCAGACGTTCCGCCCTTACGTAAGTAGAGCGACCGCCGGACCCGGCGCCGGCCTGGAATCGATCTTCGTCAGCCTGGACGGCCACCGGGTGCGCCTGGGCGTGCGCCAGGCGTCGAGGTTCCACGCATCGCTGGACGGCGATAATGTGACGATTTACGACGACGAAAAAGAGTTCGCCCGCGGCCGGCTGGAAGAGGCCATATCCCACTGCCCTAAGCAAATATATATTACAGTGAGCGAGCGCTGCGTCCAGGACTGCAAGTTTTGCCCGGTGCCAAAGCTGCAGGGAAAAATAAAATCGTCCGACGAGGTGCTGGACATAGTCCGGCGCGGCCTGCTCAACCCCGAACTATCCTCTATATCACTTACGTCGGGCATATGGAAGACGCCAGACGAGGAAGTAGAACGGATCGCCGGCATCGTAAAGCTTATCAATGAAGAAGTCGGGCCCCGCGGCATACATATCGGTATATCCGTATATCCGACCGAACGCTCCTCAGAGATCTTGAAAGAATCTGGCGCTGCAGAAATAAAATACAACATCGAGTCGGTGGACCAGGAAATATTCAAGAAGGTCTGCCCGGGGCTCTCGCAGGAATATATCGTCAAGTCGCTTGAGCACGCCGTGCCCGTTTACGGACGCAATCACGTTTTCAGCAATATTTTGATCGGGCTGGGCGAGACCGACGAGACGGTCATAAAAGGCATTGATATGCTAGCGTCGAAGGGCGTCATACCCATCCTTCGCAAGGTCAACCCGCACCCGCTCCGCAAGGGCGAAGTGTACGTGGAGACAGTCAGCGCCGGCCGGCTGCTCAAGCTGGCCTCCGAGGAGCGGCGCATCCTTGAAAAGCACGGGCTCGACGTCCTGAAGGCCGTCACTGGCTGCCTGCCCTGTACGGGCTGCGACGTGTCCCCTGTCAGGGATATATAACCTTTATTCTTTCTCTTTTGTATTTTGGGCCAATTTTGCCAGAATGCCCTGGTAAATATATTAGGGATCTCTTTTCACTTTAGGTTGTTGAAATACCTGTTCTCGAACTCGGAACCCTTCATGCAATACATGTTGTCCTTCATCGAGAGCTCGTTTTCCACCGGACATGTTGGACAGTTGCAGCCTTTAATCTCATTGATGCAGCGGAAGCTATTACCCATCAGGCAGAATATTCCCTCATTATCGCTTTTCGCGCAATCCGTATATGAAGGACATGGCGGGCATTGGCATTTGTCGAGGTACGACCGTACTTTGTTCGTCTTGTCCTGAGGATCAAGGCTCTTGATTTCCTTCACGCGCTTATCGAAATTATCCATTAAATCACCCAATCGACATTATAATTAAAAATATATAACATTTAAATAATTTTATAACGATTGTGAAAGTAAAAGAGTTGCATATATCGCCATTATTTTATGATAAATCATGGAAGTCTATTAAAAAATGTATTATAAAATATTCAGATTTCAACGATCTTCGCGTTGTCGACCTCATACTTTACGAGCTCCCCGAAGTCGAACTGCTCTTTTTCCATTTTTATGACCTCTTCGAGGTGCCCGTGAATGGAGGGATGTTTCGGCACGGCCTTGCAGCCCATGGCCTTCTGGATGGAGATGCCGAACATGCCGATGCGCTTCGAGATCTCGATGATCTCTTCCTTATCGAGGCCGATGAGCGGGTGATTGATCGGGAAGTCCACGTCGTAGATCTCTGCGAGCATGTTGTTCGAAGTCTGCGAGGCCACCTGGCCCATGGAAGAGCCCGTGACGATGCCGTGGGCGCCTTCTTTCTCGGCGATGGCGCGGGAGACCTTATACATGAGGTGCTTACAGAAGACGCAGGTGTACTTCTGGTTGCCCTTTTCCAGGAATGTCCGGAGGTTCTTCCCGTGGGGCATGACGTATACCTTCATCTCGTGGCCTGGGCACCACTTGTTCAGCTCTTTTAAAGTGCTCAATGCCCTGTTCATCGTGGTGTCGTCAAAGTACGGCGCATTATGGAAGAACACGGGCACGATCTCGCAGCCCCGCTTCATCATGAGCCAGGCAGCTATGGGCGAGTCTATGCCGCCCGACTCCATGGCCACCATCTTTCCCTGGGAGCCCAGGGGCATGCCTCCGACGCCCTTGACGATGTCGGTGAATATGTAAGAGTGCGTATCCCGGATCTCCACGTGGATGCTATGGTCCGGGTTCTTGAGGTCGACCTTCGGGTGCCTCTCGGCGACGGCATTATAGACGGCGTCGCCGCACTGGCGGCCGATGTCCTGCGACGTGAAGGGCTGATTACCCGAGCGCCTCCCCATGATGCCGAACGACTGGCCGTCCTTGATCAGCTCTTTTCCAAAGGCAGCGGCCACAGCTGCGGCTTCCTCTATGGTCGGGCCGGCCCTGACGGCGGGGCTTGTGGACACGACGCCGAACACGTTGCCGACCACCCTGGGTGCCTTCGGGTCTTTCGTCACTACGAATATGCGCCCGCGCTCCTTGATAACGTCCTCGTAGGCGACGCCCTTCGAATCCAGCATCGCCCTGATGTTCCCCATAAGCAGGGCCTCGAACTTCCTGCGCACCTGCTCGCTCTTAATGCCTATCTCGCCATAGCGTACGATGACCACGTCAAATTCCATCTCATTACCTCCTGTCCAGGACCTCGTTCAGGCTTCCGCTCCTGAAGCCCTGGAGGTCTAAAGTGATATAAATAAATCCCAGCTTTTTCAAATGGCTGACAATGCTTTCCCTGTATGCGACCAGTCTCTCGATATCCGAAGCAGGGATCTCGATCCGCGCCATGTCTCCATGATAGCGCACCCGCGCCTGGCGGGATCCTAGATCGCCGATGAGCTTTTCAGCCTCATAGACCTGCTTCAGGCGCTCCGGCGTCAAGGCCGTCCCATAAGGAAAGCGTGATGCCAGGCACGCCTGCGACGGCATATCCCAGTCCGGCAGTCCCAGGGACTTTGAAAGCGCCCGTATCTCGTCTTTATACAGGCTCGCCTCCCTCAGGGGACTGCGTATGCCGATCTCCCGGGCAGCCCTTTCGCCGGGGCGGTAATCCCCGGCATCGCTCATGTTGGCGCCGTCGACGATATGCTCGATGCCGAGCTCCTTTTTGACCGCATCCAGGCCGCAGAAGCGTATCTTTTTACAATAGTAGCAGCGGTCGGGCGTATTATTCGTATACTCCGGGTCGTCCATCTCATGCGTATCCAGAACGATGTGTACAATTCCCAGATCTTTCGCCGTCTTCCTGGCCCGCTCCAGTTCCTCCGGCTTGAGCGTCGCCGAATTGGCCGTAACGGCCACGACTTTGCCCTTATCGAGCGTATCGGAGGCGGCTTTCAGCAGGAACGTCGAGTCCACGCCGCCCGAAAAGGCAACGATAACACCGTCCAGATCACATAGGATGCGCCGGAGGTCGTCATATTTGCGGTCGATGCCATGATCCTTAGAATGCTCCAATGGAAGACTCACTTCCGTCTGCCTCGCTAATACTCGATCCGGGCGAGTTAACAATAGTTAAAAATAGGACCTGGTATTTATATTCTGTCATACAGGCAGGCATCTGCTGACAATAAGCGGCATACGAGCGTATATATAGAGTGTATAGAAAAGCTATATGCGCCTTACCTCCTCCTCGTCAAACAAACGTATGGGGCTACAGCGCCCAATATCTTTTGCCAATACAATAAATCAACAAGCGAGGACAAACAAGCATGTTACCCGACGATATGGTGATGTTTTTCGTGGAGATCGCAGTCATGCTCTCCGTAGCTTTGTTTTTCGGCCAACTGGCCCGCCGCCTCCACTGCCCCGCCATCATCGGGGAGCTCATAGGCGGCATCATCCTAGGCCCGACCGTCCTCGGGCTGATAAGCCCCGGCGCCGAAAGCCTGCTGTTCCCGTCCTCCGGGGCGGTCTTCGCCGGCAGGGATGCGCTAGTTCAAATCTGTTTACTGTTCTTCCTCTTCTTCGCCGGGCTGGAGATGAACCTCAAGATGCTAAAAAAAAGCCGGTCTGGCATTTTATGGACGAGCCTCCTGGGCATCGCGATACCGTTCATACTCGGGTACGGCATTGTCGTCCTGTTCCCCGGCCTCTGGGGAGATAATACCCGGTCCGGCGTCGGTAATTTTGCTCTTTTCATGGGCACGGCACTGTCTATATCCGCACTGCCTGTCATCGCACGAATCCTCATCGACCTGGACCTGATGAAGTCGGAGCTGGCCATGCTCATCATGGGGTCTGCGACGATCAACGACCTTATCGGCTGGTCGCTCTTTGCGCTGATACTGAGTAACTACGCGTCCGGAAGCGTGCTGAACCTGCCCCCCTACATGACCCTGATGCTGGCACTCCTGCTCCTGGTGTTCATGGTCACCATCGGCCGGGCGATCGGTCAGGGCGTATTAGGGTTCATACGGTCGCACATATCCTGGCGAGGCGTGTTCCTGGGTATAACCATGGTCTACGTGCTGCTGGCATCGGCCTTAGCCGAGCTCATCGGCGTGCACGCGGTGTTCGGGGCTTTCCTCGTGGGCATCGCCCTCTCCGATGGCGGCGACCGGCGCAACGAGGCCGTCGATTCTCTTTACCAGTTCATCATGAACTTCGCGGCCCCCCTGTACTTCGTATCCATCGGCCTCCAGACCGACTTCCTTAAGGCCTTCGACCCGCTGATCGTTGTCGTAGTACTACTGGTCGCGTGCATCGGCAAGATCGTCGGCGCGACCCTCGGGGCCCGGATAGGGGGCATCTCACCGAAGCAGTCCGTCATCGTCGGCTTTGCCATGAATACCCGCGGCGCCATGGAAGTCATTCTGGCGACGGTCGCCAGGAACGCGGGGATCATCGACGATCGCATCTTCGTGGCGCTGATCATCATGGCCATCGTCACTTCCGTCATCAGCGGCCCAGCGATCGGCCTGCTGAAAAAAGACGGGCTCAACGGGGAGATCCCACCTGCTTAGCTTCGGATGTTTTCGTTAGCATAAAAAACTGAGCGATAAAAAAAGTAGTTACCGGCGGAGCAAAGAGCTAGGCATGCCGGTAAGGATTTTAGAACTCGAAGCCGAAGCCTGGCAGCTTGACCGGGCCCGCGACGCAGAACGGGTAAGTGAACGCGGCCAACTCGTTGGTCTGGGCGAAGTTCGTGTGTGTGACCTGCTGGGTCTGGAACACCGTTTGATCGATGTCCGGGAACGCCAGGTTGACCGGGCCAAAAGGCAGCACGTTGGCGGTTACCTGTGCATCGACGCCGGAGTCATCCGCCGGATTGTTGGCATATGCGTTCGCGTACGGGTAATTTTCGTCCGCGGCATGGGCATTGGAACTTCCACCGGCTGACGAGTCGGCATCGGCGACGCCGAGCCCGAGCGTGCTCGCCCCGAGGTGCAGGCCGTCGAAGTAGGCCGGGAATTTGATGTTGATGTTCTCAAAGTCCGTGGCACAGGCCGTGTTCTGGTTGAAGGCGCCGGTCGTGCCGCTCTGGACGATCGCCGGGATGCCGACCCATGCCGGCGTCAGGTTTGCGCCGGCCGGCACGACCGCGACGATAAGGGCCAGAACGACTCCCATACAGGTTATGATTCTACTTACATTCTCCATATATTACCCTCCTCAGTAATCCCGCTGGACTACAAGTATATGGATTAACAATAGTTAACAAAATAGTTGCCATCATTTATAGCGAATGAACGTTGTTAACGATTGTAATATTTCAGAAGCAAGCCACTTAACAGCGTTAATCTTAAATAATATTATAACGATTGTTTAATTAAGTTGATCGCACCATGAAGGCTCCATGTGAATTGATCGTGTGGTACGTTATACCGACCATTCGCGCTGAATTAGCAAAAGAGATGACCAGGCTGGGCATGTCCCAGAAGGAAGTCTCCGAGAAGCTGGGCATCACCCAGTCCGCCGTTTCCCAGTACATGAAGGACAAGCGGGGCAAGGGTATCCCGGTGAACAAGCAGGTCCGGAAGGCGATAAAGAACCTGGCGAAGGAGATCGCAGACGGGAACACCGGGAAGGACGTCATACCGGGCATTTGTGCCGTCTGCGCCATTGTCAAGCAGAGTGGCTCGCTATGCGATCTGCACCGTCAGGACGAGTCCGACCTCGACGACTGCACTGTCTGCATGAATAGCTGCGGCGTGTAAATTGATACTATGTTGCAAATTATGGTCTAATTCTTTTTTATGCCTTTTTTGCTTTTATGCCATGCTATAAAGACCATAGGGCTGTCTAAATAATTATTAAGTGGCTGCGCAAGCATGACTCGGGCCTTGCATATGCCTGTTATCGCCCGGGATTGCCTCGAACAAAGAATATAAATATGTTCGAATTCTATTAACAATTGTTAAGTCAAGCAGAGCAAGCAGGGATGGCAGAGTGGCTATACAACCGGCTGCAGACCGGTTCAGGAGTGTTCGATTCTCTTTCTCTGCTCTCAAAAACGACCCCACTATACGCAGAGGTGGCAGAATGGCTATGCAACCGGCTGCAGACCGGTTCAGGAGAGTTCGATTCTCTCCCTCTGCTTTTTTCTTTAACCGCTTTTTATCGGAATTTTTCCATGCTCCGGCCGTATTTATTTTTCAACATAATTATAAAAACGTAAACTAATGATTCACCGGGTAAAGGTATGAGGCTCAGGGTTATTGCCATAATGGCATTACTTATTTCTGCGCTCATGGTGCTGAGCGCGGCACAGTCTACGGATTATTCAGGAAAGGCGAAGGTCGTGCTCCAGCTCACGAAGATGCCGGTGATGCCGACGGTCACGCCGCAAAGCACGTCGGGGGGTCTTGTCCCCGAAACTTTCGGCATTAGTGCCGTTGCACTGCCTGATGTGCCCCAGGGCAGTACGGTCCAGGGCAACGTGCTCTACTCGGCCGATCCGGCCGTAAAGACGGGCCAGGCATATACTCTATACGTGAACTACGACCCAAAAAACGAGCCATCAGGATTCCAGACGGGGCTCGTGGATAAGCTAAAGTCCGGCGCCATCGTCGGCATAAACGACTATAAGGTCGACGGCGACCAGCTAACGGTCAACGTCGGCACGTCCGGCGACTGGAGCAAGAAGATCTTCGTGCTGGACATGCAATACACTGACCCGAACGAAAAGAAGAATCCCTTCATGATCGACCTGAACGGATTCAGGCCGTTCGAGGATATTAATGCATTCAATACGACCTCGGTGAGCCCCTTGAACACATCCTGGTGGGGGTGGGGCGACAGCCTGTTCGGCGGCTCTTCTGTCACTTCAGGATTCTCCGGTATCTTCGATAGGATCGGCCACTTATTTGACTGATCATATCCTTTTTAGGGCCGAGTTAGCCCATTTTTACCGTTATCGCCCTTATAGCGTTATTACTATCATGCATATTTTTACTCAAACCATATGCTTTATATAGTATCAACGCTTCTAAACGATTGTTAACAATCATAACGATTGTTGACTCTTGCCCGCCTCCATAGCAAGGTAAAAACGGCCTGAGCTACGTACTCCGGCAAAATTCCGGTATTGCCACGAACACAGGATATAAATATGTTCGGAAAATTTAACAATTGTTAAATACACAATTGTTAAGCGCTAAGCAGGGGTGCAGAAATAAAAAAGTTCCCTCGGGCTTAGGATGTGACGAGAAATGAGCAACTTACGAGTTCAAAGGACGTTCGACGCGCTGTTCTCCCTGGAGGACGTGAGGGAAGTATTCAGGCAGTCGCTGCCCACCGGGCTGACTCCGGAGCAGGAACAACACGTAAAGGAATCGCTGGCGAAGGTCAAGGAGTACCTCGCCGAGATCGAGGCCCCGGATATCAAAACCGCGTGCCCGCCGAAGACCCGGATCGGGAACCTGGACATAAGAACCAGGGAAGAGGAATATATCAACATCCATCCCATCCAGGCCGCCGGCAGGTTGACGCCCGAGGCGAGGAAAGCGATCATCGCATACGGCGACGGCTACTCTACCTGCGACTACTGCCGCAAGCCCTTCAGGCTGGACAAAATAACGAAGCCGGGCATCGACGACTTCCACGGCGAGCTCGCAAAGTGGCTCAACGCCGACCAGGCCAGGGTCACACCGGGCGCCCGAAGGGCGTTCCAGGCCGTCGCGTCGGCGCTGGTGGAAAAAGGCGACTCTGTCATCGTATCGGCTTTCGCCCACTACACCGAGTTCCTCGCCGTCGAGCAGGCCGGGGGTGTCGTCAAGGAAGTGCCCAAGAACGAGAAGAACGTCATCACCGCAGACGCAACCGCCCGGAAGATCGAGGACGTAAAGAAGGAGACCGGCAAGCTGCCAGTGCTCATAATGATCGACCACTTCGACTACATGCTCGCCAACGAGCACGATGTCTATGGCATCGCGAAGGTCGCGAAGCAGTACGGCATCCCGTTCCTGTACAACGGCGCATACACCGTGGGAATAGCCCCGGTGGACGCTAAAAAGATCGGGGCGGACTTTGTCGTGGGCTCCGGCCACAAGAGTATGGCATCGGTCGCCCCGTCGGGCGTTCTGGGCGTATCGAACGAGTATGCTCCCAAAGTACTCCGCACGACCGCGATGGTGGGCGACGTGACCAAGAGGAAGTTCGGCATCAAGGAAGTCGAGAACTTAGGCTGCACCCTTATGGGCGGCACGCTGCTGTCCATGATGGCGTCGTTCCCGACGATCAAGGAGAGAGTAAAGGACTGGGACGAGGAAGTCCAGAAGTCCAATTACTTCCTGGAGCAGTTCCAGCGGGTCAAGGGAAGCGCGGTGCTTTCCGAGTGGCCCAGGAAACACACGCTCAGCAAGGTCGATACCACGGGCAGCTACGACGTCATCGCAAAGACGCACAAGCGCCGCGGCTTCTACTTCAGCGAGGAGCTGACGGACCGGGGTATCATCGGCGAGTTCGCCGGCGCGACCCGGACCTGGAAGCTGAACACCTACGGCCTATCCTGGGAGAAGATCAAGTACCTGAGCGAGGCCTTCCTGGACATCGCCAGGAAGTATGACCTGCCGGTGGACTCGAACGCGGCCTCGAGCTATGCACCGGGCGAGAAAAAGAAAGCATGATCCTTAAATAACACATTGAGGTTGGAAAGAATGACACAGAATAAACCAGGATTAGAAACTATTGCATTACACGTAGGACAAGAAGAGCCGGACTCGGCGACTACCGCCAGGGCGGTCCCGATCTATGCGACCGCTTCGTATGTATTCCCGACCCCTGAGAGGGCAGCGAACCTGTTCGGTCTCAAGGAATTCGGCAACATCTACTCGCGCATCATGAACCCCACCAACGACGTCTTCGAGAAAAGAGTCGCTGCGATCGAGGGCGGCGTCGGGGCCTTAGCCGTGAGTTCGGGCCAGTCGGCAACGACCCTCGCGCTGCTCAACATCACCAGCGTGGGCGACGAGATCGTCGCGGGCGATAACCTTTACGGCGGCACATACCAGCTTCTCCACTACACGTTCGAGAGGCTCGGCCGCTACACCAAGTTCGTCAACGCGGACAAGCCCGAGGAGTTCAAGAAGGCCATTACCCCGAAGACGAAGGCCATCTACATCGAGACCATCGGCAACCCGCACCTGAACGTCCCGGACTTCGAGGCCATCGCGAAGATCGCCCACGATGCCGGCATACCGGTCGTCGTAGACAACACCGTCGGCGTAGGGTTCTTCAGGCCGTTCGAGCACGGCGCGGACATCATCGTCCTGTCGGCTACGAAGTATATCGGCGGCCACGGCACCACCATCGGCGGCGTCATCGTGGACTCGGGCAACTTCAAGTGGGACAACGGCAAGTTCCCCGAGATCACCGATAAGGACCCGAGCTACCACGGCTTAAGCTACTGGGATGCATTCGGCAACATCGGCGGCGCCAACCTGGCGTACATCCTGAGGGCGAGAGTACTGCTGCTCCGTGACCTCGGACCGGCGCTAAGCCCGTGGGCCTCGTTCCTGTTCCTCCAGGGCATCGAGGACCTCCCGTTAAGGCAGAAGAAGCACTCGGAAAACGCTCTGGCGGTCGCGCAGTACCTGGAGAAGCACCCCAAGGTCAAGTTCGTCTTCTACCCGGGCTTGCCCAGCTTCTACAACCATAAGGTCTCGGGCAAGTACCTCAAGGATGGTATCTACGGCGGTCTCGTAGCATTCGAGGTCAAGGGCGGAGTCGAGGCCGGCAAGAAGATCATCGAGAGTGTCAAGCTGTTTTCGCACCTGGCGAACATCGGCGACGCCAAGTCCCTGATCATCCACCCGGCATCTACGACCCACCAGCAACTCTCCGAACAGGAGCAGCTGGACACCGGCGTCACCCCTGGCCTGATCAGGCTGTCCATCGGCATTGAGGATGTCAAGGACATTATCGCCGACCTCGACCAGGCGCTGGCGAAGGTATAAACGGGATGAAAAAATGAGCATTGGATCAGTAGGCGTTGTCAAGACCAGGTATTTCCACCTGCAGGAAGAGCTCGTCCTGGAATCGGGCCAGAAGCTCGGGCCGGTGACCATCGCATACGAGACGTACGGCCAATTAAACAAAGACAAGAGTAACGCCATACTGATCTGCCACGCGCTGTCCGGCGACGCACACGTCGCCGGCTGGCACGATGGCGACAAGAAGCCCGGCTGGTGGGACATCGCCGTCGGCCCGGGTAAGGCCTTTGATACTGATAAGTTTTTCATCATCTGTAGTAACATCCTCGGAGGGTGTAAGGGCTCGACCGGCCCTTCTTCCATTAATCCCTCAACCAACAAGCCTTATGGCCTCGATTTTCCTGTTATCACGATTGGCGATATGGTGAACGCCCAGAAAAAGCTCATCGACTTTTTAGGCATCGAGCAGCTTTACGCGGTGGCCGGCGGCTCCATGGGTGGCATGCAGGCGCTGCAGTGGTGCGTCGCATATCCCGAAGCCGTGCGCCGGGCCGTCATCCTGGCGACGACCGCCTATTCCAGCTCCCAGCAGATCGCCTTTAACGAGGTGGGGCGCCGGGCCATCGTATCGGACCGGAACTGGAACCACGGTAATTACTATGAGGGCGAGCGCCCCACGAACGGCCTCGCGCTGGCCCGCATGGTCGGCCACATAACGTACCTGAGCGACGAGTCCATGCAGCAAAAGTTCGGCCGGAAATTAAAAGATAAGGCCCGCTTCGGCTACGACTTCTCCACGGACTTCCAGGTGGAGAGCTACCTGCAGCACCAGGGCGATTCCTTCGTGAAGCGGTTCGATGCGAACTCGTACCTCTACATAACCAAGGCCATCGACTACTTCGACCTGACCCGGAACGCCTCGCTTGATGCCGCTTTCAAGAACACGAAGACAAAGTTCTTTATCCTCTCGGTCACATCGGACTGGCTCTACCCGGCAAACCAATCTAAAGAGATCGTCATGGCGCTGACCGCCAACGACGCCGACGTGAGCTATGCCGAGATCAAGTCCATCTATGGCCACGACGCTTTCCTGCTGGAGGGCGGCCAGATCAACTACCTGGTCTCGAATTTCCTTTCGCCGAAGCTCGTCAAGGACGTCATGTCAGCGGCAGTGACCATCGACGAGAGCTCGAGCATTGAGGACGCGGCCCGGGCCATGATCGAGCAGAACACGACCCACCTGCCGGTCGTCTCGAATGGCGGAAAGCTCGCAGGCATCGTGACCGCGTGGGACATCTCCAAGGCGGTGGCCCTCAAGTACGCGTTCCTGGACCAGATCATGACCCGCAACGTCACTACGATCCGTAAGTGCGACACGCTGGAGTCGGCCTCGTCAAAAATGGAGACGCATGACATATCGGCGCTCCCCGTCGTTGATGACGGCCAGCGCGTCATTGGTATCGTGACCAGCGAGGGCATGAGCAAGCTTATCGGCGCAGGCAAATAGTTTATAAGTAAAAACGACGATTAACAATTGTTAATTTTACAGGGAGGTCTTTGCATGAGGATCCTTGCGATACATGCCAGCCACATCGGCTGGAAGGCGACCAGGAAGACGAAGTTCGCCGAGGCTATCGAGAAAAAGGAGGATGAGATGGACGGCTGCGTCGTTCTTTTCAGCTGCGTCGAGAAGCAGGACGAAGTGGAGCCGGCAAAAGTAGTGGACGGGGCGACACACGAGGTCATGAAGCGCCTCAGCATGCTGAAAGTTAATAAGGTCGTCGTGTTCCCGTTCGCGCACCTCACGAGCACGCTGGGCAAGCCGGAGGCCGCGCTCCAGATACTGAAGGACCTGGAAAAGAGCCTGGTCGAGCACGGGTGTGAAGTCAAGCGTGCCCCGTTCGGCTGGTACAAGGAGTATGACCTCAAAAGCACGGGCCACCCGCTTTCGGAGCTTTCCATGAGCATCTGCCCGTACGAGGGGAAGAGCTGCGACGCGTTATGCCCGTATTGCTCCCACCCCATAAATCTCAGCGAGCTATCGAAGGAAGCCCCGGAACGGAAGCTATATGACGCTTGTTCCTGAAAATACCATTGCTAGAGTTGACATCGATGAAAAAGATATATCTGGATAACAGCGCGACCACGAAGGTCAGCCCGGAAGTCCTGGACGCCATGCTGCCGTACTTCACCGAGAACTACGGTAACCCGTCCAGCCTCCACTCGATGGGCCAGGAGGCCAACGTGGCGGTACAGGCGGCCCGCGAGCAGGTCGCAAAGGCGATCGGCGCGGACGCGGGCGAGATCATTTTCACATCGTGCGGCACTGAGGCCGATAACCTGGCCATCGTTGGCACGGCTTTCGCCAATAAAAAGAAGGGCGACCATATCATCACTTCCAGCGTCGAGCATCCGGCAATCCTGCGGACCTGCGAGTACCTGGAGAAAGAGGGCTTCAAGGTCACGTACCTGCCCGTGGACAAGTACGGCATGGTCAGCCC
>NZ_DATJPM010000054.1 GCF_035506375.1 Methanocella sp. | reverse complement strand
GGCCTTCAGCGCCTCCGCCGTCAGGTCCATCGGGCTCAGCTGCGGCGGCGGGAACTCGTACTGCTCGCCCCGCAGGACGTCCCTGTCCTTCATCTTCATGGAGCGCAGGGGCATCATGATGCGGCGGTTCTCGTCCAGCATAATGACGTTGCCCTGGTTGAACAGTTCGGCTACGAGCGTGTTCTTCACGCCGGCCCTTGTGACTTCCACCTCGACGATGCGGTCGAAGTTATGCTGCGCTATCCTGGTGACGCGCCCCCCCGTCATGTACTTGCGCAGTATCATGGGGAACGATGGAGGGAGCTTGGGCGACTCTCTCGGGTGCTCCGTCAGGTGGAGCCGCTTGCCGGCTTCAATAATGAGGTCGTACTTGCCAGTCTCGAACTCCTGTAATTTTAACCTGATCTCGTCGGCGGTATGCTGGTATGCCTTCTCGAGCTTCGAGTCCAGGAGGAACTGGAGCTCTCGGACGACGACGTACACGTCGACGCTTGACATTTCCTCTTTCATGAAATAAGCGTGCCTCTCTCGAAATTACGGTGTAAAAAAGCCCGTGCTGGATTATAAAGCTTATCACGGGAGGCTTACCGGGCGCTTTTCCTGGAGCACCCTCTTAATACGTTCCAGCAGCTCTGCACGGCCGAAGGGCTTGGTGATATAGTCATCCACCCGGACCACGTGCAGGCCGATCAGCTTGTCGATGCGCTGGTCCTTGGCAGTGAGCATGATGACCGGGATCTCGTGGGTCTTCGGGTTGCTCTTGATGCGGGAGAACACTTCCCAGCCGTCCATCTTCGGCATGATGATGTCCAGTAACACCAGATCGGGCAGCTCCTTCTCGATCCGGTCGAGCGCCTCCTGCCCGCTGTTCGCCGTGACCACCTGGTAGCCGTCGCTCTCCAGGATGAGCTTTACCACTTCGAGCAGGTCGGGCTCGTCGTCGACGACCATGATCTTCGTCATAGAGCTACAATATATATTTTAATCGTTGATTTATATAGCTTCGTAAATCAAACGAGTCACTTATAAATACGCCCGCTGTCTTTTGAACGGAAGCATAAAAAGGCCGAAAGAATTTACGCCCGTGAATAAAATTTTTACCTGACGCAGGCTATCGATGCGCTTTAATAAAAAGTGCATGGGCCGCAGAGCGTGCCTAGTCTTTTACCATGATCATCATGGAAAGGACGACCAGCGCGCCGAGCGTTATGTATGACACCACGTTGATTAACGAAAGGTCACTTCCAAATAGTCTCACATTGACTATGATAGCCGCAACGGTCACGAGCAGGCCCAGCATAACGCCGAACAGCTGCGTCGTATTGACGCTAACGGTATTCATAGTTTTCACATCCTTTTTCGGGCTTCCATTGCAGGAAGCACCGGCCACGAATCTTTGTGGCCTATTTCTTTTCCTTTGCACAGTAACATAGGGCTCGGGCGCATATATACTTTTGCCTATGCCGATTTCACTTTAAAACGGCAAGCATCACGGCCATAATTTTACCGGCCAGGGCGTTATATCGGCCGGATAGAGGAAGCGCCGCTAAAAATCAAATCTCCCAGAATATGGCTTGATTTAACCAAATAAGCCTAATTATGGATTTTTATAACCTTGCTAAAAGATATAAGCCTTAGAATGGTAGGGCCAAATGCCGTGCGCCTGAGAAATAGAGTGTTTTATTTAGAACAGGGAGTATTAAAATAGAATCGGGGAAATCGGGCTTGAAACGAGCCCGATATCGCTTAAATTCCGCTTATATTGTAACGATTGTGGCCTCGGACTTCTGCCGGGAGATGGTGATTTCCGCGGTGTTCTGTCCCACGACCGCATGCCACACTTCGACGCTGGCGTTAGGGTCGGACTGCTTGATCCTCTCAAGGGTACCTTCCTCCAGCCTCCCCATGTTCGCCGAATGAATGATCAGCTTGATGGTGTGCTCCGGGTGCTTCTTGTAATCGTCCATTTTGAACAGCACAACTTTCCTCATCTTGAGTCACCTCCTTTTTAACGGCATTTGTAGTCAATCATCTTTATGATGGCCCGCTCGCACTGCTCGCACTGCGCCTTTCCGACGGTCCTCCTGAGGCGGAGGCACATCCACGAGAATGCCATACCGTCATAGACGGTAATGGAGCAGAAGACGATGTACGGACATTTTGGATATTCCTTCAAATGCCACACCTACTAGTTATACTTTACCTTTCATTGACAGGCTTTTAATTGTGTTTTGACTGGAAATACTTTATCCGTATGAAAAAAAAAGACGCGCGGGCCGTCATCCCATGCGTCCCATGGCCGGCTGCTGCTTGCCGGTTTGCTGCATGCCCGCGGCAGGCTGCTGCTCCGTCGCCGCGTCCTGCGCGACGTCGAAGTACTCGAAGTCGTTCTTCGCCATGTTGAATTTCGCGTCGATGATCATGTTCTTCGACGTGTCGTAGACATTGAGCACGATTTTGCTGTTCGTCTTATCGGCCATGGTGCCGTAGAGGTCGGCGATCATATACGTCAAGTTGGCCATCGTCCCCGCCAGGTCGTTCGTCCCCGCGTCCTTGAGCAGGTAGATGCTGACCGTAATGACGCTGCCCTCGTCGATGTGGACGTTCGCGTTACCCTCGGCCGCGTTCGATAGCCGCTCTCCGATGATGGCGGCCCTCGCAGTGTTGCCGTACTGCATGTCCGGCGTCGCCTTTGGCGGCGCGGGCGGTAAGTTCTGTGCCTGAGTCATTCCCTGTTGCGCCGCGGCCATTCCGATGCACGCCATTAACATGGCCGCTATCAATGCTATGCTAACCAGCTTCTTCATCTACAATCCACCCCTGTTGACTAACTTTAACAACTCAAACTTCGAGAAGCATTTATATAAAAATTAATAGCTTTTAGCGCACGATTTAAAGCCCATGCAGAATAATTAACTGGAAAAACAGGGCGACCCGCCTGGAGGCGGGCATTTAAAAAAGGTTATTTACTTCTTCTTGAGCCACGGCATCATGGCGCGAAGCTGCTTTCCGACGACCTCGATGGGGTGGTTCGCGTCCATCTCGGTGAGCTTGTTGAACACTGGCCGGCCGGCCATGTTCTCCAGCACCCACTCCTTCGCGAAGCGCCCGTCCTGGATCTCCTCGAGGGTGCGCCACATCTCCAGGCGGCTTTCGTCGTTGATGACGCGCTTTCCTCTCGTGAGGCCGCCATACTGGGCCGTATCCGAAACACTGTCCCACATGTTGGTCATGCCGCCCTCGTACAGGAGGTCGACGATGAGTTTTAGCTCGTGCATCGTCTCGAAGTAGGCGATCTCCGGCTGGTAGCCCGCGTCCACCAGCGTCTCGAAGGACGCCTTCACCATCTCGGTGACGCCCCCGCAGAGGTCTACCTGCTCGCCGAAGAGGTCCGTCTCCGTCTCCTCCTTGAAGGTTGTCTCGATGACGCCCGCCCTCGTGGAGCCGATGCCCTTCGCATAGGCCAGGCCGGTCTTGTGGGCCTTACCCGAGTAGTCCTTCTCGACCGCGATGAGCGACGGCACGCCCTTGCCCTCGAGGTACATCCGTCTCACTAAGTGGCCGGGGCTCTTGGGGGCGATCATGACAACATCGATGCCCTCGCCGGGCTTGATCATGTTGTAGTTGATGTTGAAGCCGTGAGAGAACATAAGGGTCTTGCCATTCTTCATGTAGGGCTCGATCTGTTCCTTATAGACCTTCCCCTGGATCTCGTCGGGTATGAGCATCTGGATAACGTCTCCGGCCTTTGCCGCGTCCTCGACAGTCGCGACCGTCAGGCCGTCCTTCTTCGCCTGCGACCAGGAGACGCCGCCCTTCCTCAGGCCGACGACCACGTCCAGGCCCGAATCTTTCAGGCACTGGGACTGCGCCATGCCCTGGCTTCCATATCCGATGACCGCTATCTTCTTGTTCTTGAGGTATTTGAAGTCCGCATCCTTATCATAGTAAATTTTGACCATGAGTTTACACCAGTAATAGAATGACCGACCAATGACTTTAAATGGTATACCGAACATATACGGCCTGGCATATTTATGTCCATAGCGCTCAGCATAGGCATACGACACCGGGACTGCTGGCATTACTCGCTGTCGAAAAAGCTTGACGCCACCATCGTCGTGAAATATACATACATGCTCCCGAATAATCAGCTATACGGGTATCAGACCATCATCAGCCCACGCATCGGCGAGCTGGAGGCTTTTCTCAAGGCCGCCCCCCAGATCCGGAAGTACGCCGTGCTGTCCCGGTCCGCCGACCGGGCCGACGTGATCACCTGGGCGGAGCAGGGCTCCATCATCGACAACATTATTAGAAAGAACTGTGTATTCATCGGCCCGACGGTCGTGAAGGACGGCGTCGAGAACTGGCACATCATGGCCCCCACGCGGGAAGAGCTTCAGGATGTCGTGGCAGCCATGGAGCAGTGCGCCGACATCGCGTACATACGAAATTCCGAGGGCAGCGAGCCCGACGTCGGGCTCACCGAGCGGCAGATGCTCACGCTGCGTACGGCCGTCGAGATGGGCTACTTCGACACGCCCCGCCGGGCGTCCGTCAGGGACGTGGCCAAAAAGCTGAATGTATCGGCCTCCACGGCGGTGGAACACCTGCGAAAGGCCGAGAAGAAGGTGCTTGAGAATTATGCAAGGTCATAGGCAGCGATCGTCACTAAAGCCAAAAAAGGACGCTACGTCTAAAAAAGACGCCGTCATCGATAAGGTCCGCATCGTCGGCGTGCCGCTGGACCTGGGCGCCGACCGGCGCGGCATCGACATGGGCCCCGATGCCCTGCGGAACGACGGGCTCGTCGAGGAGCTTGAAAAGCTGGGCATCGACGTGCAGGATACGGGCAACATCATGCTGCCCCCGCGGCCACCGAAGAAAAAATACGATTCGCGGCTAAAGAACTACGAGGAAGTCATCTTCGCCTGCCAGCGGGTGCAGGACTTCGTGGGCAGGAGCATCGCCGATGGATATTTTCCCTTAGTGATCGGCGGCGACCACAGCATCGCCATGGGCACGACCGCAGCCCTGAGCCAGTTCTATAATAAGATCGGCATCATCTGGATCGACGCCCACGGCGACTTCAATACGGAAGATACGACCATCACCGGCAACATCCACGGCATGAGCTTCGCCACGTCCTGCGGCCGGGGCACGAAGAACCTGGTCGGCAAGCTGGGCGTTCGCACAAGCGTCTCCGAGGCCAACTGTGTCCTAATTGGCGCCCGTGACCTCGATCCCTTAGAGCGCGAGCTGCTTAAAAAGTCCGACGTTACCGTGTTCACCATGCGGGACATCGACGAGCAGGGCATGCACAAGATAATGAAGCAGGCCCTGAAGATCGCCTGTAAAGGCACGGACGCGCTGCACGTCTCCTTCGATATCGACGTCATGGATCCCATGGAGGCGCCCGGCGTCGGCACGCCGGTGCAGGGCGGCATGACCTATCGGGAGGCACACCTCGCGATGGAGATGATCTCCGAGTGCAAGAACTTCAAATCGCTCGAGGTCGTGGAGCTGAATCCCATCCTGGACCGGCAGAACGTCACCGGCAAGCTGGCCATCGGGCTCATCAGCTCGGCGTTCGGCAAGAAAATACTATAGGCGGCGCTTGGCTGGCAGGTAGATCTCCTGGAACGTATCGTTGAAGTAGTCGTCGGTCATGCCGGCGATGAAGTCCCTGACGATGCCGGCATTCGGCGTATCGTCCATGTACTTTTTTAACTTATCCCTGGAGAACGAGCTCAGGTAATTTTTGTAGATGCGAGAATTCTCGTCGCCCTTTTCCAGGTCCGCGAGGAACGTCTCGAATAGCATGGAGAACATGCGCTCGACCTTCGAAGCTTCG
>NZ_DATJPM010000053.1 GCF_035506375.1 Methanocella sp. | reverse complement strand
AACACTAAACAACCTCCCAAAGGCACGGACCCCACTAAATTAACTTGAAACACTAGAGAAAGCATATTAAATAAAGTATAAGGGTCATGCCGTTCTCGTGGTTCAATCCTTTAGTGTTTTAGTGCTCATTCGGGAGGTTGTTTCGTGTTTTAAGCGCCAGGCATGGACCTTAGTGATTTTCGTGACTTACGTGGGATATAAAAATAATTCGTGTTTTCGTGTTGAAAAACCGGCGGGCAGTACGAAAATCGAAAAAAAGGCAAAGGACCACTAAACAAACACGGAACTACTGATTGTGCCTTTGTGGTGAGAGGCCAAAGGGCTGCACCAGCATCCAAAATATGTATAAGAACCAAAAAGGATTATGCGCAGCGCCGGCAGACGTAAACGATGTCGTAGTCCGCGTCGTCGTCCTTGATCCAGCCCTTGAGGAGCTTCTTGCCCACCATTAAATGGTAGCGGCCGCACTTCGCGCACTTTTTTATTTTAAACTCGTCGTACCACTCGGGCTTGACCTCGAACTCGAACTCGGCCTGCTCCCGGTCCACGACATCCCGGGCCACCCGGCGGGCCTGCTTTAGCTCCAGGCCGGTATTCTGGGAAATATCATAGGCGATGCAGCTTATCAGGAGCATTCTTTCGACATCGCTGAAGATGTCGCCAAAGAAGTCGTACATGCGGTCCATCATCGCCGGGTCCATGTCGAAGGGCATCTCATCGTAGTCCGGCACGCAGGTAATGAACGAGTCCGCGTCGGGCGAGCCGCCAGACGGGGCTTCCTTGTGCTCCTTGATCCGGGCGCCGCAGAGCGGGCATTTGCCCATGATCAGCTCGTCGTCGAAGATTTCTTCTCCACATCCGGGACAGCGCATTTTGGCATCTCCATTATAGTATAAACACGGCAGCAGATATAACTGTTGTCCAATTCCCCTCGTCGTCCACTTCGGCAGTCTTCGAAATATTCATGGTCGACTCGGGGTGCTCGTTTTTCCAGGTATAATACATGTTTTCCGCCAGCTTTTCCGCATACATGCCGGCGCATTTCTCGGTTTCACCATAGGAGTGGTGCTCGGATAGATAGCCAAAGTCGGCCTGGCGGTCCGTGGGCTTGGCACAGCCGATCGCAGCGGCGATGCGGCGGCTCGGCTCGTTGGACGAGTTCCGTGACATCACGGTAAAGACGATCTCGCCCGGAACCAGCGATTTTAACCCCTCGCTGCGCTCGATGATCTCGCATTTCGGGGGCAGGATCGAGCTTACGGTGACAAGGTTGAACTTCTCAATGCCGGCGTCTCTCAGCGCCATCTCGAACGATTCCAGCATTTCTTTGTGCGTCCCTGAGCCGCTCGTAAAGAACACTTTTTTTGGTACAAGCCCTTGTCTCATCTGGCATCTCCTTTAGCAATCGTAAAACATATGTCCAATCAGACACTTTAGGTGTATGGTGTGTTAATTGAACGACTTGAACATTAAGATTATCGAGGTCGGAGGTTCGATCCTCATTCTTGCGGTCTTTATCGCCTTATTAGTCATCGTGGGTTCTCTGCCGGAGCTGAAAACCTGGTCGAATATCCTGTACGTCGTACTATTTCTGGGCTATACTGCCGTCATGAGCCTGTTCGGATTGAAGATGGCACCCTACCTCAGCCCTTGAGCTTTCGTACATTTTACGGTCATTAGCGATACCCCGTATCGCTAATCGACTAAGCTTAGTCTTTAATGATCTAGTATCATTAATAGACTAGTGCTTATTATATACCCTGCACGTTTAAACCTTTCGAATATTAATATTCGGGCACCCTAATGGAGCTTATTAAGGGGATATATTTTTTGGTAGGGCTTGAGGCCGGCGCACTGATAAAAATAAAAAATGGGCCTATAGTTTTTGGAATACGAAATAGAGGCCCGTGAGCAGAAGGAGGCCGATTAACCCGGCGAGCGCCAGAGGCGTATAAGAAAATCCTGTCGCCTGTGGCGTTGAAATGGCCGGGACAGGCGAGCTTATCTGCGGGAGCATGTGGAGTGGCAGTGGTATGAGGCCAGGCTCAATGACCAGGACGACGGGGAGGTGCTCGTTGACGTTCCAGGCGGGCTGGACCGTGACGCGCAGTGTGGCTGTCTCGGTCTTTTTGCCATTTTCGACATGGACGGCATAAATATCATAATCGCCCGGCGGCACATGGAAATAAAAACTGCCTTTGCCGTCGGTGTTGTTGGCGACCTGGTGGTATTTTACTCCGGTCGATACCGATGTTAAATACACGTCCCCGGTGATGAAACGTGCATCGGCGGACGTGCCCGACTTGATGGCGCCGTAGAGATAGCCCTCCGCCGGCTCCGGGTAATCGGCGAACTGCGTCTCCTCGCTCTTTATGGATACGTTGCCCTGGGCCGGATACCAGCGCGTGTAGTACGAGGGTACTTTGTACGTTTTGCCGTTCTTATCCAGCGAGACCCGGACGGTGATCGTGGCGGTGCTGGAGTTCACGTTAACGAAATCGTAGCTGCCGTTATCGTCCGTCTTCATTACGCCGATCACGTTATAAGCGTAATCGATGAGTGTTACGTTCGCCCCGGCGACCGGGCTGCCCGTCGCGTCGATGACCTGCCCGGATATGGAGAACAACTGGCTATCGGCTAACGCTGGCATGATAAAAGCAAATGAAAAGGCCGCCAAGGCACTACAGATGAATAAAAGTATACGTCGCATATACGACGTATTTATAAATAGCTTATTTAAACTTTATATCACCATCGGTTAACCTGGTCGAAGGCGGTATCTTTTTATTTACCAGGCGGTCGTAGTACCGGGCTACGACACAGCCTTTCGTGCAGCGGCCGCAGTGGTCGCAGCGCCTCTCATCGATCTTTATATGACCGTCCAGCCTGATGGCATGCTTCGGGCACGCCTTCACGCAGATGCGGCATTTCGTGCACAGCGAGGCCCGCAGCACCTGCCTGACCGTATCCTCGAAGAGCCTTCCTGCACTTTCTTTGTCGTTCGCCGAGGCGTAGATCTGGCCTCCGGCGAATAGCTTGGCCGTCTTCCCCTTCGGCGCCCGGACCAGTATGACGTCCAGGTCCTCCGAATATACGGGAGTGCCGATGGTCTTGAGCATCTCCATCAGCATCGGGTTCGGCGCCCTATTCGGCAGACGCAGGACTCCCTCTATGCTGTATCCGCCCAGCGTGCAGGGGCTTACGCCCCTTATGATATCCAGCGCCATACCACTCTTATAGGACGGCTTCAGGGGGATGTGCTTTTCCCGAGCTATGTTGAGCATTTTGTTCGGGTGCGACTTCCAGCGCCAGAAGCCATAGCGCACATAGTCCGGCGTGAGGCCCGATTCGTCCGCCCACCTGTAGAGCTTATTCTGCCACTCCCCGTGGCGGTCCGGGTGCAACTCCTTCATCCTTACATATTCCGCCTGAAGGGCGGCGGGGCAGAGCCAGCAGCCTATACGCTCGAAGCCCTTATCGTACAATTCGTTATATGGCAACTTTTCCATACGGATATACAGCCACACTTCAATGGCGCGCCAGTCCTTGATGGGGTAAACGCTAAGCTGGCCGGGAACGAACGGGTTTCGCTCGACGGTCTCTATGCTGCCCCGCTGGAACGACTCGTAGCGGCGCTTGCCGTCGACGGTGATGACGCCGCTCTTATACTGTGATAGTAATGTGGTGATCGGCCCGAGCTTGCAGACCTTGCAGCACCACCTGAAGTCTTTTGCCGGCGGGCCGAACACCGGAAAATTCTCGTCGAAAGCTTTACCGGCTTTTTCGACCTTTACAGGAACTCCGCCCGCAGCGGTATCCTCTACGAACTTCGTGGTCTCAGGGAATTCGAGGCCCGTATCGACGTAGAACGCCTCGAACTTTTTCACGGCCTTCTTCGTCAGGTTCAGCACGACGAGACTGTCCTTGCCGCCGCTGAACGAGACGGTCACGGGTAATTCCCTGTTCCTGCCCTGGCTGACTACACCTTTAATGACGCCGATGGCGTCCTTTTCCATGGCCTCCATCGTTTTCCTGTTGGCCGCGACGGCGTCTTCGATGGTGCCGAGCTTCTCGTTCAGCCTGATGGTGCCACCGCCGATCTTTCTGATCTTGATCGTGTTCTGGGACGGGTCCTTGATGCCTGCCGCGTCCGCTTTAGCCACGCCGAAGCCGTTGAAGGTGTCGTTTACCCGGATGAGTATGATATCGTCCTTTTTAATGTCGGAAGAGGCCCCGACGACCGTGTTTCCCTTGATGCCTTTCCCGCTCAGGTGCATGTTCCGGGGCACGTCCACGGTTACGGTCTTCATTTTTGTCATAGACATGAGGAGCTTGGCGCCGTAGAGCCGCAAGTCCAGCTTATAGTCCTCGTCTTTCAAGTCGTAGTAGGCGACGGCGATGGTGTAGCCGTCCACGATGACCTCGTCGGCCTTATCGTCTCCGGGTATTTTATTCAATAGCACGAGACGCTCGCCGATCGGGTCGCAGCCGAAGTCGTGTTCGAACAATTTTCTGATGACCATGCGCTCATAGGGCGAGCAGAACCGGACGTCGCCCGGCGGGGAAAGCCTGACCTGCCTGGCGTCGGCTCCGCATGCGCCGCAATGCTCGCGGACGAGCGGCACGTTGCATCTATCGCACCAAAAAATGTAGTCCAGGGCTTCCTCAAAAGGCTTGATTCCGGCCATCGGGGTATACACTGTGAGGCGGGGTTAAATATCTTATGATATTGTGCGGGCGGGTGAAAATTATGGGGAGACATGGTTGGCGGATCATGAGAGAAAATAGTTATAATGGCTCTTTTTCATATAAACATGGGATCGCTATGCGAAAGCTTTTGCTTGGCCTGGTCGCCGGCGCCACTTTGGCAACAGCGCTCATACTCGCCGGCATGTACTCGTACGATAACATTAGTCTGAGCACCGGCGATCTGACAAATAAGCAAAAAATCGATGCCCGGAATATCGCGCTCTCTGACCATCTGGTAGCGTTCTTCCTCGATAATCCCAATGCCACGCATAGCATCGGGAATATTGGACGCCCAGGGCCTGATTTCTATATCCGTCCCGACGCCGCCCGCACCATCGCCACGGTCCCCGTTTATATTAAAAACGAATATGGGACGACCAACCTGACCATTACGGTCGACCTGGATAACGGTCGTGTCCTAGGCCAGTATTTCGATGAACGTTCTCCCGATATCACCTACAAACAGCAGATGAACGCAATAGAAGTCGCTCTCAACGACCATTATGTTCAAAACTGGATGAAAGACCTGGCGACCGGAAGTACGGCAAACGGCTCGAATATTTATTTTGACGGGCTTACCATCCGGGGCGTCCATATGTCGGGATTTAATGAATATGGCTATACAGACCCCTTCGGTTTTTACGTGGACGTGCCATTAACCATCGACAGCTCCATTCCCCCGGCGGTAAAATATCTGACCGTAACGGTCAACTTAGCCGATAATACCACCGCCATCCGAAAAGAATCATGGGGCGAAGGCCTGATGGGCTCGGTCGTTACTGCGACGATACCGCCATGCCAGAGCTTTTTCGCCCATTATTATACTCCGCTGGGCAATTTGACGCTCTCCCATGGGCTACCGGCAAGCAGCATAGTATTTTCAACTAGCATAAGCATAGACTCGCAGCCGGATGATATTGACATCCGTCCGCAGGTCGTCGACCAGGAGAACCTGGCCCGCCAACGGAACGGCACTACATTTTCAGAATTGGCCGGGGCTCGCTACCACGTCGTTGGTAACCATTGGGCGATTTTTATTCCGCAGCATACAGATTTCTTCCTGGTTTTGAAAAACGAAGATAATCGCCGGGCCGTAAATGTAACGATACCAATTCGGTACTTCTAGTATTTTTTGCTGTGTTGAATTACTCCCGTATTTTAAGCTTCATAAGGGCACGGAGGGCACTATTTTCACCACAAAGGCACGATGGCACAAAGGCTCACAAAGTTTTCTTTTTAGATTAAGTTACAAAGAACACAAAGCCGGTTCATCGGCGATCAGGGCACGAAGGATACAAAGACACAGTGGAATGAACAAGAGCACTTTTTGCCCCTGTGCCATCATATCCTGTATCTTATAAGTTCAAAAAGCGGCTTTGTGCCCTTTGTCTCTTAATTATAAAAAAGACTTTGTGAGCCTCCGTGCCATAGTGCCTTTGTGGTGAAAAATAGTGCCTCCGTACACTCTGAGACTTAAAAGGGCATATACAACACAGCAGTATTTTTTTAAAACTAACATCTAAATA
>NZ_DATJPM010000052.1 GCF_035506375.1 Methanocella sp. | reverse complement strand
TCAAAAAGCGGCTCTGTGCCCTTTGTCTCTTAATTATAAAAAAGACTTTGTGGGCCTCCGTGCTCTTCGTGCCTTTGTGGTGAAAAATAGTGCCTTCGAACACTCTGAGACTTAAAAGGGCATATTCAACACAGCAAATTTTTTTAAAAAGTTAGTGCGGCCTGGTGTAACCCTGGTGCCACTTGTAAGCACACTATTTCCAACCACACCTAGTTTACACCAGGCTGCACCAACTTTTTATTATATCACCAAGTGGCACCAGGGTTACACCAGGCCGCACCAACTTTTATAATTGTCTAGTTTGTTCGTACATTTATTATAATAATTAATATTTGTCACATTTAGTATGAAAATTCGATAAATTATTAATACAAAGCCTTGCATACCATACTTTTCAACAATAAGCCATCATACGAGGAGGTATAAGGTATCTATAACAAACGTTTACTATGTTTCTTATTGTGTTCGATAATGATCATGGCGGCAGCGCTCTCGGGCTGCACGAGTCCCGCCCCGACGTCGACCGCTACGCCGACACCGAGCGCAGGCCCGATTATTATCACCGATTCTGCGGGCAATGTCATCAAGCTGCCCGCGGCAGCGAACCGCATCGTTGTCACCAACTCCGACGCCGCCGAAGTGCTCATCGCCCTGGGCGCGAAGGACAAGATAGTCGGCATCGTGAATACGGTAAACAACACGCCACTCATGGCGACCCTGCTGGGCAACGTGACCAGCGTCGGCGTCTGGGACAACCCGAGCATCGAGGATATCATCGCGCTCAAGCCCGACGTGGTCATCTCCTACGCGAGCTGGAAGCCCAAGAACCTGGCGCAGTTCCAGGCGGCCAACATTACCCTGGTACAGCTTGACTGCTATAAGATGGATAACCTGACGTCGGATATCCGGAAAATGGGCATCATCTGTGGCGAAGAGGACAATGCTACTGCCTATGCTGGCTTCATCGAGGACAATATGAAGACAGTATCAGACCGGATAGTTAACGTGTCCGACAGCCAGAAACCCCTCGTTTATTGGGAACAGAACACTACGACCATCACGACGGCCGGAAAGGGCTCGGGCGGCGACACGCTCATCCGCATGTCCGGCGGCAGGAACATTGCGGGTAACCAGACCCAGATGTACCCGCAGGTCAGCGCCGAGTGGATCCTCCAGAGTAACCCGGACGTCATCGTGAGGAACGTCGGCTACGTGAAGTCGCAGGACTACATGGCGGGCAAGATCGCCGATATCAGGAACAGGACGGGCATGGAGAACGTGAACGCCGTGAAGAATAATAAGGTCTACATCATGTCCACGGCCGTCGCTTATGGCCCCAAGGGATTCATGGGCATGCTGTACATGGGCAAGATTCTTTACCCGGACCGGTTTAGTGACGTGGACCCGCAAAAGGCGCTCGACACGTATTCGGAAAAGTTCGTCCCCGGCGCCAACGACTATGTCTACATCTATCCGCCACCATGAAGGGCATGATGACCATGCCCCTTTTTTATTATGGGGAAAACCATTTCTATCATTTTGAAGTATAGACAAGGAGTGCGAATCTGCCCTGCCGGGGCCAGATGAAAAGAGGTGTATGAATGGAGGGCCAGCCCACAGTAAAAGAGGCGTTCGTCAGCGAGATATACAGGGAAGGCCACGCGAAAAAGGTCGTCCTGCTCGTGGCATTATTAATACTGCTGATCGTGGCATCCATCTACTCCATCACGGCAGGGTCGGTCAGCATCAGCCTGAGCGACGTCTGGCTGTCCATCGGCCATGCGGTAATAGCTTTTATCGATGGTATTTTCGTCTTCATCGACCACTATATCCCGTTTAGCTTCCGGCTGGACCCGGGATCAATTACGCCTGGAAGCAGCATCGCCGAATCCATCGTCGTGAACATGCGCATGCCGAGGATCCTTTTAGCCATCCTGACCGGCGTCAGCCTGGCAGTCGCGGGCGCGGTCATGCAGGGCATCCTGAGGAACCCGCTCGTCAGCCCGTTCACGCTGGGCCTCGCCTCTGCCTCATCCTTCGGCGCTGCCCTGGCCATCGTCTTCGGCTCGGGCCTCTCGGCCATGCTCATGATCAACGATGACTACATCATCGTCATCAGCGCTTTCGCCTTCGGCCTCCTGAGCATGTTCCTGATCTACGGGATCTCGAGGATGCGGGGCACGAGCCAGGCGACCCTGATCCTGGCGGGCGTGGTCATCGGCTATATATTCCAGGCCGGCGTGCTCATATTCCAGTATCTGTCTAACAATGAGCGGCTCAAGGATATTGTATTGTGGCTCATGGGCGGGATGTGGAGCGCGAACTGGAACGCCATCCTCATCCTCGCGCCCATCACTCTCATCGGCGTCCTGCTGCTCTCGCTGAGCTCCTGGGACCTCAACGCCCTCTCTGCGGGCGACGACATAGCGAAGAGCCTCGGGATAAGGGTCGAGCGGCTACGATTGATATGCCTGTTCCTGACGACGCTGATCGCCTCGAGCTGTCTCGCCTTCACGGGCGTCATAGGCTTCATCGGCCTCATGGCCCCGCACATCTGCCGTATGCTCATCGGCAACGATTACCGGTATCTCATCCCGTGCTCCGCCTTGACGGGCGCCATCATCCTGATGGTCTCGGACACCTTCGCCCGGACTATCGTCAGCCCTATTGAACTTCCGGTCGGCATCATAATGTACATCATCGGAGGCATATTCTTCCTGTTCCTGATACTCCGGGGCAAGGATAGCCACATATATTAGTGTGATACTATGAGGGTCAAGCTCGACGGCATCTCGGTGAAATACGGCAAGTACAAAGCCATTGAAGACGTATCGTTCGAGGTCGGCCCCGGGGAGGTCGTAAGCATTATCGGCCCCAACGGCTCTGGCAAGAGCACGATCATCAAGTCCATAGCCCAGATCATCCAGCTTGCATCGGGGAAAATATATATCGACGGCCGGGACCTGTCGGCCATCGGCCTGCCCGAGATAGCAAAGATGATCGGCTATGTTCCCCAAAATTTCCATTACTTATTCTTCTCGAACGTCATGGAGACCGTGCTGCTGGGCCGCAAGCCACATATAAAATGGAACGTGTCGCAAAAAGACCTGGACATCGTCCAGAAGGCGCTGGAGAACATGGGCATCACGTCCATGGCGGGCAAGTTCATGGACGAGCTGAGCGGCGGCGAGAAGCAGAAGGTGTATATCGCCCGGACACTCGCCCAGGAACCGCAGCTTTACTTACTCGATGAGCCCACGAGTAATCTGGATTTGAAGCACCAGATCGAGGTGCTGGAGATCACTAAAAAGCTCACGAAGGATCAGGGCGCCTCGATGATCGTCGCCCTGCACGACCTGAACCTGGCCATGAAGTACTCGGATAAGGTCGCCATGATGCAGAAAGGCCGCCTGTTCGCCTTCGGGAAGCCCGAGGACGTGCTCACGGTGCAAAATATAAATCACGTATACGGCGTCGAGGCGGTCATCGTCGAGAGCGGATACGGGCGATACATCGTGCCTATCCGGGCAAAGTGATTTTGTTATATTTTTACTTTTTTAAGAGCCCACGGAACTACTTATCGTGCCTTCAGTGGTTCCGTGTTTGTTTAGTGGTCCTCTGCCCTGTTTTCCATTTTCGTACTGCCCGTCGGTTTTTCAACACGAAAACACGAATTCTTTTTATATCCCACGTAAGGGCACTAAAATCACTAAGGTCCATGCCTGGCGCTTAAAACACGAAACAACCTCCCGAATGGCACGAAAACACTAAAGGATTGAACCACGAGAACGGCATGAAATTTATGCTTTCTCTAGTGTTTCAAATAATTAGTGATGTTCGTGCCCTTCGGGAGGTTGTTTGGTGTTTTAACGTGAAAGCATCTACTTTAGTGCGGTTCGTGCCCCTTACGTGGGACTAGAAAAGAATTCGTGTTTTCGTGTTGAAAAACCGGACAAATCAGCGAACCACACAAACAAAGGATAAACGATAACACAACAAACACGAAACCACAGGTTTTTGTATTGTGAAACCGGAGGGCTGGACGCCGAATCGTAAATATAAAAAGGTATAAAAATCATGCAGGCCTTCGTATATAACCGGGCAGTTCCCACTTATCATGCCTCAGGACTAATCCCAGCACCAGTAAGCTGACCAGTAGAGACGAGGCCAGCCAGGCATATCCGATACCAATGATGCCGAACTGTGGCAGAAGGACGTATCCCAGGACGATTACCATCGCAGATATCGCGAAGATGACGAAGTTCTGCGTAACAACATCCTTATGTACTTTTTTGATCGCCACGTAGATCGCGGGCACGATCGTGAACACGCTCGCGATGGCCATCAGCTTTAAGAAATCCAGCGAATGGCTAACGTACGCGCTTCCGAACAGTGACAGGATGAGGTTCCCGAAAACGATCAGCACCAGGACCATCGGCACCAGTATCAACAGGGAAAACTTGAGCGCCTTAATGGTATTCGCCCGCATGGGGAAATCGTTCGATCCCTCGACGAATAAGGATGCGGCGATCGAGGACGGCACGGTAAACAGTATGGACGTGATATTGACGGCGATAAAGTAATAGGCGTTCTGCTCAGCGCCGAGGGAATTGATGATGAAGATCGGCATCAACGTCAGGGGCAGGGCTGCCATGTTATCGGCAACATAGTTGCCGAACGAGAATTTAACCGTCCCCTTGATCGCCGACAGGCGTACGTCCGGCGCGGGCCGGATACCATTCTTGAACAGGATGACGCTCCCGACGACGAGCGACAGTATATAGGCGATATTAAACGACAGGAGCACACCGATAAAACCTAAGGCCGCGATAAAGTAGAGCAGCACGATGCGCATCCCCAGGATGCTATTCTGGATCACCATCAGGTCGACACGCCTCATGGCGGTAATTGCCGAATTCTGGGAAATGTTAATGGAGGCGATGGCGATATACCCCAGGAAGATCAGCATTAGCCAGCCCCCCCGTAAAAAGCTCTGGGCCGGCGAGAAAATGTCCAGCCCGGCAAGGTAGGCGACGGCGATCAGCAGGGACAGGGCCAGCGTGATGATCGTGATTGTATTGAAAAGGACATTCTTATCCTTTGCCGAGGGAAGGAATCGCATCAGCCCGGCGTCCAGGCCAAGCCTGGACAGGCTTATGATCATCGATGCCACGGATATGACGAGCGTCGCGATGCCGATATCGCTGGCCGGCAAAAGCCTCGCCGCCAGTATCCAGAAGATCAGCCCGTAGAAGGACGAAATGGCGGCATTGAGGATGAACGCGAGCGAGTTGCGGTATAAGCGGTCGGTGTAGTACTTCTTGAGCTGCTGGAACATGATAACATAATTTATATTATTTTGCTTAATATATAATGCTTATTAATTATCCTGCAGGCGATCGAAGTACGACAGTAAGGAATGCAGGCTAAAAACAACAAATGTATTGATAAAAAAGAAAGAGTCCCGGCATTTACGCCGGGATATACTGGAAGCTGCTGAGGACTACTTCCGCCTCGTAGTAGCTCGCGTTG
This sequence comes from Methanocella sp., assembly GCF_035506375.1. Lineage (NCBI taxonomy): Archaea > Methanobacteriati > Methanobacteriota > Methanomicrobia > Methanocellales > Methanocellaceae > Methanocella > Methanocella sp. Next base: position 7,314 of record NZ_DATJPM010000052.1, on the reverse strand, counting down.
TTGGGCGGAGCCTGGCCCTGTTCCCAGTGCCATTCACCGATGTAGAAGAGCCACTGCATATTGCCGGAGACCGGCGGGATCATCGAGGAATTCGTGTACGAAAAGCTCATGTCCGGCTGCGAGGGCCCCTGGACGTCGAACTTGATCAGGTTCGGGTTCCAGGTGAGCGTATAGGTATTGTTCGCGCCGGTTATGTGCTTATACTCGACGTGATCGTCGGCCGAGTGGATCGTCCAGTCGGTATTCGACGGCAGGTCGGGGTTACCCCACTTGCAGTGCTCGATATCGATCTCTCCGTAAGCGTAGTTGGAGAGCGTGTTATCGTACGTGAACGGGGCGAACACGAAGTACGGGTTACCGCCATTCTGGCTGTCCTGGATATTCTGGATATCCGTGTCCACGGTCCACTTGAGCGTACCGTAGCCGATGTTCCCGGGCATGACCAGGTTGGGGCATTCCCACTTGCCGTTCTCGTAGATCGTCTTCATGTGGAGCTTACCCTGGGAGTCGACCCAGACGTTGTTAGTGGTGAACTTCGTGCCGTGGTAGTCGGTGACTTCCCAGTTATAGCCGGCCCAGTTAATGGATGTTACCTGAGAGCCGGGCGTCGGCGTAGGAGTCGGAGTCGGAGTCGCAGTGGGCCTGGGCGTCGGCGTAGGAGTCGCCGTCGGCCTGGGCGTTGCCGTTACCGTCGGCCTGGGCGTTGCCGTTACCGTAGGCTTCGGGGTCACAGTCAAAGTAGGCTTAGGCGTTGCCGTTACCGTAGGCTTAGGCGTTGCCGTTGGCGTCTTTGAGTATGGCGTATACGTGAAGCCGCTGAGGACGACTTCCTGCGAGTACGTGCTCGCGCCGTTCGGCGGGGCCGCGTTATTCAGCTCGTCGATGTACAGCAGGAGCTGCATATTGCCCGTGGCGTTCGGTATCTGCGCCGCGTTGGTAAAGTTCATCTCCTTATACGGCTGCGAGGGGCCCTGGGCCGTGAATTTCAGGTAAGTGGGCATCCACTGGAGCGTGTGGGTCACGCCCGCGCCCGTGATACCTTCATAGTCCGTCAGGCCCGCGCTGCGGATGGTCCAGTTCATGTTCGTCCGGTCATCCGTCGCTCCGAACTTGCTCATGTGGATATCGATCTCTCCGTAGTTCTGGCTGCTGAGCGTACTATCGAAGAGGAAGGGGCTGAATAACAGGCTGGGGTTCGCCTTCTCGAGGGCGCCCACGTCCGTATCGATGTTCCACTTGTACGTACCGTAACCGACGGTATTGTTGAGGATGAGGTTGTATCCTTCCCACTTTCCATTCTCGTAGATGAGCTTCATGTGGAGCTTGCCGGCGGTATCGACCCAGACGTTATCCGAGGTGAAAGACCCACCCTTATAGTCGGTGATCTGCCATGTATATCCGGCCCAATTGATGGACGTCACGGGGGTGGCCGATGCCTGGGCATTATTTGCCATACTGGTAGCCGTGGATAAGGCGGCAGTCATTGGCACTGCGTTCGCCAACACCAGGACTATCATGCATACTAGAGATGCTGAAATAGTTTTTATCTTAATAACCACACCACCTTTTTCCCTATCCTCAAATGCCATGTCACTGGATGACGGGGCAATTTATGTAGATATGGAATCTTTTATAAGGTATTTCTGGACTTTTTGTTAATAAGCAATCGTATATATACTTTTTACTATCTAATAAAAATATTTGGTAAAAATACGTAATAAAATAGCTACTTTTATACATATTATCTATAATTTTTCCAAAATTTACACTTACATGTTGAGCGGACTATAATGAGGTTTATTTAAAATGAATTTAGGCAGTATATGGAACTATTTTGAAGTTTCTGATCACGACTTCGGCCTCGTAGTATCCTATATTGTTCGGGGGCGGATGGCTCTTGACTTCCCCGACGTAGAAGAGCCACTGCATGTAGCCGGAAGCGGGAGGTATTTGCGAATGATCGTTAAAAACATATTCCATATATGGCTGCGAGGGCCCCTGGACGCTGAACTTGATGTGGTCGGGCATCCACTCGATCGTATCCGTATTATTCGCGCCCGTGATATGCTTATACTGGACGAGGTGGTTGGCCGGGTGGATGGTCCAGTCAGTATTCGAATCAAGGTCTGGGTTACCCCACTTGCAATGTTCGATATCGATCTCCCCGTAGTTGTAGTCGGGCAGCGAGTCGTCGTACGAGAACCCGGAGAAGATGAAATTGGGATTCCCTCCATCCTGGACGTCCTGGATATCCTCCAGGTCCGTGTCCACCGTCCAGGAGTAAGTTCCGTAGCCGATGGGGTCCTTGAGGATGACGTTGAACTCGTTCCATTTACCGTCCTTATAGATGAGCTTCATGTGGAGCCTGCCCTCGGAGTCCACCCAGACGTTATTCGTCGTGAAGACACCCCCCCGATAGTCGTCGACGATCCAGGAATATCCGGACCATTCGAGCGTCTTTACGACGGGAATAGGCGTCGGCGTCGGGGACGAGACAGGGGTAGGGTAGATCGTCGGTATTGATGTGTCGATTGGGGTGGCCGTGACATTGGACGAATGGTGCCCATAAAAGCCCGGGAAAGCTAAGGCGAGGATCACGCCGATCAAGAGAACAAAGGCCAGAATGGGTTGTTTATCCATGTCGATCTCCATTTATCATAAGGATGGTAACTCTGTATATGTTATTATTTTAATATTATATTAAAGTTCTCCAATCGTATTCAATTTAAAGCCCTGTCCTCCGGACGCTTATGAAAGATCTTACCCGAACGCCTTGCATATCGATGATGTAGCCTGGCTAGTATTCTCGTATGGCTAGAAAAGAATAGCGATTGGCCGGCAGAAGCCCGGTGGTTAAATATTTATTCATTGTAAGCTATAACAATAAACGTATAATATATAAAATTATAATAATATGGCATAGACCGAGGCAATATGAAGATCTGTCTTACCAGCTCCCATGGCGGACACCTGACCGAGATCCTGCGGCTCATGGACGCTTTCCAGGGCCACGAAGTCTTCTTTCTGACTTATAAAGGCTTCCGCACCAGGGAGCTTGTCAACGCATATACGATCGATAACCTGGGTAAAAGCCCCCTAAAATATATAATTAATACGCCCGGCATCTTAAGGATCCTCCTCAAGGAGAGGCCCGACCTGATCGTCTCCACGGGATCGGAGATCGCCATACCGGTCTTTTATATCGCCCGGCTCCTGGGCATCCGCACGATGTTCATCGAGAGCCTGTGCCGGGTAAAAGAGCCTTCGGGCAGTGGTAAGATCGTCTACCCGGTGTGCGATCTTTTCCTGGTACAATGGAAGCCTTTACTTGAAAAATATGGCAAGAAGGCAAAATACTGGGGGAATGTGCTCTGATATTCGTTACTGTCGGTAATCATGACCAGGGCTTTGACCGGCTCGTAAAGGCAATGGACGACATCGCCCACACAATAAACGAAGAAGTCGTCATCCAAAAAGGGTCGACGAAATATGTCCCAAAAAACGCAAAATACTTTGATTTTGCCAGCATGCCCGACATGAAAAAGCTGAATGGGGAAGCAAGGATTGTCGTGAGCCACGCCGGTGTAGGCGCCATACTGACGGCGCTCGAGGAGGGCGTGCCAATAGTAATTTTTCCACGTCTAAAAAAATATAACGAAGTGATCGACGACCACCAGCTCGAGATCGCGGAGGCCATGGAGAACGACGCGAACGTGAAAGTCGCCCGCGAGGTCAGCGACCTGGAAAGATACCTGGGACAGGGCCTGAAGGCAACGGGCAGGCTGAGCCGGCAGAATGAGCTATCGGCCAATATCAGGCATTACCTCGAAGGCCATGCCACAATCTAACCACGGGAGGGACCATGAGAACTGGCATAATCACGGATGCATTTGCCGATTCAATCGGCATACAGAAGTATACGGACGAGCTGACCCGTGGGCTCGTATCGGACGACCGGATTGAAAGCTTATGCGTAGTGCATTCCCGGCCCAATGGCGTGGCAGGCGAAGGGAAGGTCAAGGACGTTCAGATCAGAATGCCGGATATCCCGTTCCAGATCGAGCTCCGCCAGCTGCTCGTATTACCGAGAGTGCTCGCGCGACTGGATCTCGAACTGCTACACGATACGTACCATTTCGGCCCTTATGCCTTCGGGAATAGCGGATACAAAAAAGTCCTCACGGTCCACGACATTAACCCGTTCGTGCTGGCAAAGCAGGAGCCGGAATACCGGAAGCACCTCTATTCATACTATATTACCTGGCTGAAGTACCGGCAGATCTTTAGCCGGATCATACGGAATGCGGACGGCATTATAGCGGTATCGGAGTATACGAAGCAGGACCTGATAAAATATTTCGGCATCGACCCGGATAAAGTCTCCGTGGTCCACCAGGGCGTGGATAATTCCCGGTTCAGGCTCGTCGACCGGGAGGTGGTCGCCAGGGAAAAACAAAAATTTTTTAAGGACGACCCCCTCCTGATCGTCGGCTTCGACTCGCCGAGGGCCATCGATAACGTCGAGTCCCTGATACACGCTTTCCGGCACCTGCGGCCGCGGTCCAGGAACGTAAAGCTGCTCCTGATCGGTAAGCCCAATGCCAGCCACGTGGAGCTGGTGAGAAGCATGGGACTGGAGAACGATGTGGTCTTTACCGGGTATGTCCCCGATGAAGAGCTGCCGGTGCTCCTGAACACGGCCGACGTGTTCGCCCACCTGTCCCTCTACGAAGGATTCGGCCTTCCGCCCCTGGAGGCGATGGCCTGCGGAGCGCCCGTCGCTGTATCGAACGCGACCTCGCTGCCGGAAGTCGTCGGGGACGCCGGCATTGTCATCGATAAGAACGAGCCCGGGCACATCGCGGGCGTGCTGGGGGACCTGCTCTCAGATGAAAGACACCGGGACGATCTAAGGACCTGCGGCCTGCGCCGGTCGAAAGAGTTCTCCTGGGACAACACCGTGCGATCAACGATAAAAGTCTACGAGAGCCTGATATGACAGGCTCACACGAGCTTTTTTATTAGCGTAAAATAGAGCCGGTAGAAATTGTTCAACGTCAGATCGGCAAAGCGGCATAAGGGCCGGCTATCGATGAGCTGCTCGAACGGTATTCTCCATTCGAGGAGGCCGATGAACTCGCGGTCCGATATTTTTCGACCCTGCTGGACGCGGCGCCTTTTTTCCATGACATCGCCCAGGTGTGTCAGCATCCACCAGTAGGCCCGCAACTTTTCCCGGACATAGGGCAGGCCGTGGAGCACGGCATATCCCCACGTGACGGCCTCCGTCATAAGCAGCGCGGGGAACATGAGCAGCAGAGTCCTTGCGCCGTAATTCTTCAGGAGCAGCATATGCCGGTTGCGCTCCAGGTAGAACTCCTTCGCGGGCGTCAGGGACATCCTGTACTTGTGGTAAACGATCGAGGTCGGGACGTATTGGATCCTGTAGCCCCGGAGCCGGGCACGCAGGGAGAGGTCTGTATCTTCCAGGTACAGGAAAAAGTCCGGGTCGAAGCCGGCCAGATCCTCGAAGGCTTCCCTTCGTATGGCGAAGGAGCAGCCCGACATGGCCCCGACCACCTCCGGCGTATCGTACGAGGACGCTTCGCTCTTAAGGCCCCGGCAGAAGCCCAGGCCGCTGAAGTGTATGTGGTTGGCGCATGTGTTGATCTTATCGGCGCCGTACATCAGGATCTTGGAGGTCGTGATGGCTATACGCGGGTCTTTTTCCAGGGGTTTGACGAGCTCGTCGAGCCAGGCGTCGTCCACGACGACGTCCGGGTTGACGATCACGATGTACTTGCCCCTGGCATACTGGAAGCCCCGGTTGTTGCCGGCCGGGTAGCCGAGGTTCGCCCCGTTATCGATGAGCCTGACGTCCTTGTAATTATTCTTTATGAGCTCGCAGGTATCGTTCGAGGAACTGTTGTCCGGAACGATCACCTCGTAGCCCCGGCGGGTCTGGCGCATGATGGTCGGCAGGCACTCGCAGAGGTCCCGGAAGCTGTTGTAGGCGAGAATGATGACCGAAGCGAGCTTAAGGCCCGGGATGTCGGCCTCGGGCGTATATAAAAAGTTCAGGTCCTGGCGCTTTTCGCCGATTAGCGTTTCGGTCATTGGAGCACCGCTTAATATAATTTTGTTAACATCTATTTTTTTATATATTTTATTTACTATTTAACAATTAAAACGCATTCGCTTATACTTTATGCGCTGTAAAAGCGGATCGCGAGCCAACTTAAAAATATCAGAAACCGACGTATGCAGCAAATTTTTAACTAATTATAGCATTCCCTTAGCGATTAAGCGTTAAAGCCGTGATAAATTTCAATTTATAATATTATTTCAATTCTTTTTATCATACTATTATATCGCTGTAGATAGAGATATAATCGATTACTGATATAATATTTAGCATATTATAATAATAAGGCTGGATGTGTCAAAAGTGCAACTAGCGGGACCTCTACTTGTCGTGTCTGCTCATCCGGATGATATGGAACTGATGGCGGGAGGGCTTGTCGCGCGCGCGATCTCCCAGGGTTTGGACGCCTATTCGCTGGTCATCAGCGACGGCTGCGAGAACGGCACCGCCGTCATCCGGAAGAATGAGCTGATGCAGGCGGCGAAGGTGCTGGGGCTCAAGGGAGTCCGGCTCTGCGGCATGAAAGATGGCCGAATACCCCATAATATAGATATGGTCAGGATGGTCGAGGACTACATCGACGAAGTGAGCCCCGCAATGGTCATTACCCACACGGACCACGACACGCACCAGGACCATAAGAACGTCTGCAACATCACGCTGTCCGCCGCCCGGGTCAAGTCATCCATCGTGCTGCTGGGCGAAACTCCCTCGTCGTACATGAGCGAGAACCTGGTATACTGCGATATATCAGACACGCTGGACATCAAATGTAAGGCTCTGGCAAAGTATAAGTCCCAGATCAAGGACGGGCCCATCAACATCAAAGAGGTTAAAACGCTCGCCGCATACCGGGGCAGCCGGGTCCGGATCAAGTACGCCGAGGCGTTCGTGAACTGGCGGATGCTTTTATAAAAAGTGACTCTAAAAGTTAATAAGAGTACTCTAATGCTGCCTGAAATGGCTCAAACATATTTTTAAACATTATTGCTGTGTTGAATTACTCCCGTATTTTAAGCTTTTTAAGAGCACGGAGGGCACTATTTTTCACCACAAAGGCACGAAGAGCACGGAGGCCCACAAAGTTTTCTTTTTAGATTAAGTTACAAAGTACACAAAGCCGGTTCATTGACATCAGGGCACGAAGGATACAAGGGCACAGTGGAATG
>NZ_DATJPM010000051.1 GCF_035506375.1 Methanocella sp. | reverse complement strand
GGCGTATGTGCCCGCCGTGGTTCTCCATCCCGGCGTAGGGATAGTAAAAGTCGCGTACCACGCCGCGCTCGTCCACACAGACTAACAGCGTGCCGTTGCCATAGATGAGCGGCCTCATGTCAATGAAAACTTACGGCCGCGGCTACAAATAGGTTCGGCGAAGAAAACGTCCTCAGCGCTCGAGCAGCCGGTCCACGAACCAGTCCGGGTCGAACTTCTTGAGGTCCTTGTATTCCTGGCCCACGCCTAAAAAGAGTATAGGCTTGCCGGTGATGTGGGCGATCGAGATCGCCGCCCCTCCTTTGGAGTCGGCGTCGGCCTTCGTTAATATGGAGCCGCTTATGGGCACGGCGTCGTTGAACAGCTTCGCCCTCTCGACCGCGTCGTTGCCCGCGATGGCCTCGTCCACGAAGATGACGAGGTCCGGCTTGTTGACGCGGCTGATCTTTTTCAGCTGTTCCATGAGGTTGACGTTCGTGTGCAGCCGGCCCGCCGTGTCCGCCAGCACCACGTCTTTTTTGTTCGATCTCGCGTAGGCCACCGCATCGTAGATCACGGCCGCCGGGTCCGAGCCCTGCTCGTGCTTGACGATCTTCACGCCCAGCCTGTCGGCGTGCTTTTCTAATTGCTCTATGGCGCCGGCCCGGAACGTGTCGCCCGCCGCGATGACCACGCCCATATTATTCTCCTTCAGGCGCTCCGCCAGTTTGGCTATTGTCGTGGTCTTGCCCGTGCCGTTGACGCCGGTGAATACGGCCACGACGGGCTTCTCGTGGCTTTTGACGTACTCGTCGAAGTCGAGCGTGTGCGCGCTCAGGATATTGAGAATAGAGTCCCTGAGGGCGTCCTCGGCCAGGTCGCCGGTGGAGCGTAAAAATTTCTTGTGCTGGCCGCTCAGGTCCTTTTTGATGCGGTCGATGATGGAGTCGGCGACGGGCAGCGCCACGTCGCTCTCCAGGAGCGCCATTTCAAGCTCCCAGAGGGGACCCTCAAGGTCCTTCTCGCTCAGGATGACCTCGCCCCGGGTGATCGCCGCGGCCCTGTCCAGTATGCCGGCCTTCGGCCCCTCCGGCGGGGCCTCGCTCTTCACTTCAGCGGCCACTTCGGCTTCCTGTTCCTGCCCAGGCGAGGCTTTCAGCTTCTCGTCGATGGATTTTCTAAAGTCGCCGAGCCGCTCCCTGAGCTTATCGAACATTCCATCTCACTGGTACTTCTGGGCTTCCTGCTGCAGGCCCGCGAGCTCCGCGGCCACCTGGTCGATGGCGCTCGTCGTCTCCAGCAGGGCCTTCTCCAGCTCCGTCCTCCTGGACTGGATGATGCCCTTCGAGTCGGCGAAGCTCTTCTCGACGCTCACGCCGGCGCCGAGGCCGATGATGGCCTTGTCCGGGCTCGCCAGCTTCGTGTGGACGTACGACCCCGCGCCGATGGGCACGAGAATTTCCTGGTCTTCGCCCCTGCCCTCCAGCGTGGACAGCGCCTTGAGCGCGTTGTCCATGTCGGCCAGCGACATCTGCACCAGGCCCGCCTGCTGCTGGAGCGCGTCCATGCGCTGCTGGCTGACCTGAATGCGGGCGATGAGCTCCCTGATCTGCTCCTCGTTGTCTGCCGGTGCTGCGTCTGCCATAGCTGTTCTCCTTACGCCTTCTTGACGGATTCGATCTTGATGAGGTTCCTGTTGATGCCGTGCCTGCTGCCGAGCGTGGACAGGACTTTTTCACGGGCGGTGTTCTCGTTCACCGACTCGACTTCCTTGGAGAACTTCTCCCACTGGACGCCTGCCTTGAACGTGCCCTCTACGATGTAATTAGCCATGTTTAATTCACTCTCCCAGTTGTAACGCGTCCTCGATCCTCCCCAGCTCGGGGCCGGACGTCTTCGTGCCCGTCACCAGGCCCTTCGAGGTGGCCAGGATGGCGGACCCCACTAGCGGCGAGCCGAAGCTCACCGTGCCGATGTCTACCGGCAGTCTGAATAGCTCTTCCAGCGCGCTTAGCTCTTCCTCCGTGGCCCTCGGGTGCACCAGCAGGCCCTTATTCGTGGCCACGCCGGCCATTCCGACGGTCTTCAGGCCGCCGATGGTCCCCCGTCGCACGTCCACCTTGAGCGTGTCCCGGATGACCCCCAGGTGCCGGTCGCTCAGCGCCGGGTGCACTAGCGCCGCCGTATCGTTGGCCAGGATGATGTTCCCGGCGGCGGTCATCTTCCCCTTCAGGCGGGCTACGGGCAGTGCTTTCTCGAGCGCGGCGACCTCCCTTTCCAGGGCCAGGTCGCTCACTATGAAGCCGCTGCTGTTCCCGGCCATCATGGAGCCGATGAGCGAGCTGTCGTTGATTAGCGTACGGATGATGCCCACCGCGCCCAGCGCCTCCGCGACCTCGTCGGCCGTGTGCGCGGGCAGGTCGGGGGGCAGCACTACGTAGTTCTCCGTGTTGGCCCCATAGATCCCGACGTACGGGTAGCCGTAAAAGTCAAGCTGCCGGATCACGCTATCACGTGCTTACGCGCCGACTTTGTCGGTGTCGACGATGTCGGCCTCGACTACGCCGTCCTCGACCCGGGTCGCCTTGACCCTGATCTTGCGGGGCGGCTTGCGGATGCCGTGCTCCCAGATGGTCTCGTTGAGAGGGGCGTTGATCTTGATCTTATCCTCGTCCACCTTCATGTGCCTGGACAGGTACTCCCTGACCTTCTTGATGGCCAGGTTGCCCTTCTTCCAGTGGGGGTATCCCTCGGTGTCCAGAGGAATCGTGTATATCTGCTCTGACTTCTCGTCTGCCATGTTACCACCTTACTCGGGTAGGCTGGTCCTGCGCCAGCTTCTGCGCTTCGGGTGGGTCATGACGGCCCTGTTGGTCTTCATGATGACCCACGCCGGGACTCTTCGGTTCTGGTTGGTGTACTTGGCCAACCGGATCTTCTTGCCCTTTGACTTCTTCGTCATTTTTGTAACCTTCTCATCACCCTCGACTGGGGGTGCTCTAGCGGGAAGAGCCTGCTTACGGTCTCCTTCCCGTATTTTTCCATGATCGATGATCGTATCTCGGACTCGTAGTCCGACTTTTCGATGGCCGCGCCCTCGACGATTTCGAAGTGTTTTTTTACGAGCGCGTCGATGGCGTGCCTGCCGTACCCGGCCAGGGGCCGGATATACTGCGCCCCGGTCCGCATCTCGAGGCTCTTTATCTCGGGCATCGAGAGCACAGGCGAATGGTCGTCCCGCCGGGTGCCGTCCGCGATATATTCTGAATCGGCGGCGGCCGCCTCCAGCGCCTTCATGTGCACGTAGTTAATGCCGTAGCGCGGGTAGCCGTGTTTCAATATCAGGCCGATACAGCCGTCCATGACCTCCGGGCCGAGCTTTACCGTCCTGAAGGGAAAGCCGATGGCCCCTGCGGCCTTTTGGGCGTGCTTCCATGCCGGGGAGCCGAACGAGCAGGTAACGAGCTCCACTTCGAAGAAAGGCTCGAGCAGGACCGCGGCCAGCGAGCTGTCCTGGCCGCCGCTGTAAAGGACCTGTATCCTCATCTCAGACGCGGCGTATCTTGATATCGCGCTTCTTGGGCGTGACCTGCTCCAGGATCTTGACGAGCTGTGCGTCGTCGATCTGCGCCTTGAGCCGGCCCGACTGGGCCAGGGATATGAGCTGCATCTCGACGCTGGCCACGAACTCGGGCCGGGTCATGCGTATGGTATTTAGACGCTCGCGGGCTTCCGGAGTGAGGATCTGCCGCATGACAGCCGCCTTCTGCTGCTCCAGCTGCTGGCGCTGCTGCTCCTGCGCGAATGCGTCGGACTGCGCCCTCTGGAGCTCCTCCATCTTGCGCCGCCTTATCTCATCCAGTTCATCGCCGCTCATCAGCATCACTTCGTTCTATATGGGTATAAACCTGTTTGGCGGAAAGCCTTACGTCTGCGCTTCGGGCGTGGCCGGCTTCGCCGCGGACATCTCGGTGGCCACCTTGTCCAGGAACGCCATGCCCTGGGGGGTCACGACCCTGCCGCCCTTGACGGCCTTGACGAGCCCGGCCTTCTCGAGCTGCTGGAGGGCGTCCCGGATGATGGAGCCGCCGCCCCTCTCGTGCCGGTCCGGCCTTACGCCGCGGTTCTTCTTGCCGCCGTAGAGGCTCCTGAGCCTCTGGACGCCGACGGGGCCGTCAATGTATATACGCCTCAGGATGGAGGCGCACCTCGTGTACCACCAGTCGGCCTGGGCCGGGGGGTACTGCCTGTGCGTGCCGGTCTTTACGAACGCGGCCCACTCGGGGGCCTGGACTTTGCCTGACTCCTTGAGTTTTTGTCCCGCCTGTACGACGAACGCGGTGGCGGGTACATCATAGACTACTGCCAATCTGATTCCTCCGATAAACGGATTCAACGCCTTATGGAACCAATGATATGTATGGAGCGCACACAAAACGTGCCATAACTCTATCGGTTGCGAAGGGGTTTTACGTACTTATAGTTACTTATACTTTTTCATGTTTCTGCGCTGCGTAATCTGAGTTGTGTCGCGCGATTTTATTGATACCGGATGATATGGAGAGTATAAAAAGGTTTGTCCGGATTCATGGAGAGCTTATGATTCCTCGTTTAACCTGTATGTGCCCGGCTTTACCGGCCTTCCGGAAGTTAATCTATCGATGATCTTCTCGTAGAGGTCGGGGTCCTTACCGTCCTCGAGGTCCGCATAAAAGCTCGGGTTGTCGTTGATCTCGATGCAGTAGAACTTGCCGTCGATCTCCTTTATATCCAGCCCATAGAGCCCGTCGCCCACGCACTTCGAGACTTTCACCGCAAGCTCCTCCAGCTTCTTCGGGGCGTTCTTCCGTAAAATAGGCACAACGCGGCCCCACTGATTCTTGCCGTCGATGAGCGATCGGACCTTCCAGCCGCCCCTGGGCATGTAGTACTTACACAGGTACAGGACCTTATTATCCAGCATGCCGACCCGCCAGTCGAAGCCCGAGGGCATGTACTCCTGCAGCACGATCGGCGTGGCGTGCTTCAGGTAGCGGGCCGCGATGAGGCGGAACTCGGGCTCGTCGTGGGCCTTTTCCACGTGCGAGGAGAATTTCGTGTAGGGGGCCTTGAGGACGAGGGGAAAACCGAGGTAGTCGAATATGTGCCTCAGGTTCCCGTCGCTAAAGTCGCCGCCGAAAAGCAGCGACTTCGGCGAGGGGATCTCGTTATGCCGGAACAGGTCGTCTAAGACCACTTTAGAAGAGCAGATCCGGATCGAGTGGGGGTCGTCGATGACTACCTTGCCCAGGGCGTCGGCCATCCTCGACACCACGTAGGCCGTGTTCATCGGGTCCGTCGTGGCGCGTATGAAGACCGCGTCGTAGTCGGGAATGCGGTTCATGTCCTTTTTGAAAAGGAAGTCGAAGAGGTGGCCCTTGGCCGCGGCCGTCCTCCTGAAGCGGTCGAGAGCTGTGGATTCCTCCTTAGTGTGGAAACTATACTTCTCCACGAAACACCCGATCTTCATGATTAACCCGTTTTTTTACGCGATCAGCGGCACCTGGCGGCGTGCACCTTTTCCCTGACCAGAGCCCAGTCCACCTCTTTCTTCGTCGCGGGCTCGAAGTGGCACAGCTTTGCCTCGCCGTCCGCCATCTGCACGATCAGCTTGCCGATGGGTATCCGGAAGGTCTCGTAGAACTTCCTCGCGATGGAGCGCGCCTCGGGCACGTCCGTCTCGCCGAACACCTGCACGGCCTCCTTTACCTCTCCCACCAGGGGCTGCACGGAGACCGGGTAGCGGTTGTTCACGCTCAGGCTCTTCAGCGTCCGGTACATCTGGGACTCGGTCTTTACCTGAGTCACCGAGTTGCACGTGTACGGGTTCACGGCAAAGCATAAAGCCGGATAGCCCATATTGCGCTCGTAGCCGGAGACCAGCGTGTACGGCAGGCACGGGATGTCCGCCTTCGCCGCCCGGATCATCAGGAGAGGGTTGCGGTGCGTGTCCAGGATGTCCGAGCAGCGCGGCGTCACGCTACAGCCGCAGAGTTCGGCGTGCATGGAAACGTAGTACCCCATTTTCTGGTACCGGTAATCGTGCGATACGTTCAAAATGTCGTCCTTGACCGTCGTTTCTAAAAAAGTAAACGGACTATAATCCGCATCTTCGTCGTCTTCACTAACAACAATTGTCACTAATGGACACTTCCATTGTTATCGCGGTATTGTGGAATCATCATATATCAATTTAATGGTCGGGGCAGGCCGGATATTGAAAAACAAAGCGGGTTTACCGCGGCCGGCCCGGGCCGCTTAGCCGTCTACCGAGATGGTCTCAAGCTGGCTCGCGATGTTCCAGATGAGGGTGCGAGTGTGCAGCGGGATGTTGGGGTCGTTCGAGATCTCGTCCAGGATGGAGATGCTGGAGGCGGCCCGCACCGCGGGGCTCTCCTTAGAGTTGAGCAGTATGGTTTTCACGCTATCCGCACTGCGCCTGATGTTGCGGGGCACCGTGTCGTCGTCCTTGATCCTGGACAGCACGTCCACGCATTGCTTTATGACGGCTTCAACGTTTGACATATTCTCACCTTATTAGCCGGTCTTAATTATCGTAAAATTAGCACCGTATGGGTATCCTATGCACCGCCATCCGAGAAAAGATTTTCGGTTATATTAAGCACGCGAAGTTGCCAGAGCCCGCCATGACCCAAAAAAAGAATAAGGTAGAAGAAACAACGAAGATAAAAAAAAATTATGGAATGGTCCCTCGAGCCAGGAACCGCTGCTTGGGGTCGTCCAGCTTCGTCAGCAGGAACACGTCCCCGGGGCTGTACGCCACCTCTTTGTCCGTCTTCACCTCGACCTCGAACTGGCCGCCTGAAAGGGTGGACTCGGCGCCCCTGCCCTCGACGGCGATCCTCCGCACGAGCGCGGGAGTCGATTGCAGGCCCGCGTAGAGGTGCACCTTATCGTCCTGGCTGAACTCGCCCTTGATGCGGGCTGTCGTGCAGCTCAGCCTCAAAAGGTCGCCGACGGTCTCGGACTGCGATATGATGAAGCCGCGGTCCAGGTCCTTGCTCTGGACGCCCTTGAGCGAGAGGCCGACGCGGTCTCCCGCCTTTGCCTGCTTCACGTCCACGTCCTGCATCTGGATGGAGCGGACCTCGGCCTCGTGCCTGAGCGGGTATATCGTGAGCTTGTCGTGGACGCTCACGCTGCCCTGGCGCACATAGCCCAGGATGACGGTGCCGATGCCCGTCACGTTGAAGTGATGGTCGATGGGGATGCGCACGGGCCTGTCCACGAGCGCCTCGTACTCTTTTTTAAGTATGTTGTCCAGCTCGAACAGGCGGTCCTTCAGGCGGTCGACGCCCTCGAACGTCTTCGTCGAGGTGGGCAGGATCTCCCAGCTTTCCATTGCCGTGCCCCTGGTTAAGGCTTTTATTTTTTTCGCCAGCTCCTCGACGGCGGGCGGGTTCGACTCGTCCGTCCGGGTTATCGTTATGATGCCGTGCTTCGGCCGGAGCAGGTCCATTAAAATGATGCACTCGCCGGCCCGGGCGTCCAGGCCCGTGGCGGAAACGCAGAAGACCACTACGTCGGCCATGCTGACGCCGTTCACCAGCGGCTTTGGGGACTTCGGGTAGCCGATGGGGTCCACGATCGTCAGGATGTTCTCGCCCTTGGTGAAATTATACAGGGTGATGTCGGACTCGGTGCCTTTTTTGCCCAGCTTCGAGGCCAGCATCGTCTTGCCGCTCTTCTCTCCGCCTGCCATTGCCACGTTGACCATGAATATTACCTCTGTGAAAGTTGAGACATACAATGAAAAAGGTGGCTTATATATGTTACCATGAAAACGGTCACTGGCGCAGGGCGTCCCGGACCTCGGCGATGGCCCGGTCGATGCCCGCGAGGGCCTCCTCGTAGCTGGCGCCCGTGCGGATGAGCGCGACCACCAGGGCCTTCGGGCCCGCGCCCACGGCGACGAGCCTCTTGTCGCCCACCTCCATGACCACGCGCCTGGGGATGCCCATCCGGAGCTCGGAGCTGGCCTCCTCGGCGGCGCCCAGCATCGCGGCGTACATGGGGGCGAAGATCCTGTGCTCCTCCCCGGGGGCGGTGTCCGCGGCTAAAAGCGTGCCGTCCCGGGATATCACGGCCGAGGCCTCGATGCCGGAGCCCTTCAGCCTTGACAGGGCCGACTTCAGCCGTTCCGCCTTCTCCTGCTCGCTGTTCATATCCATGATGAATACGCGCCGTTCGCATATTACGCTTTGGGCTTAGCCTTAAAGGCCCGCGCCTCGCGCTCGCTGCCCGTGACGTTCACGTAGCCCTCGGCCAGTTTTTCCCGCACGTTGACCGTCTCCGAATAGCCGTAGGCGAAGTTGTCGCCCTTGAGGAACACGGTCTTCCCCTTGAACCGGGGCTTCAGGGCCTCTACGGCCTTCATGACGGTGCCGAAGTCGCCCGCCGGCAGCGACAGATCGACGGTTTCGCTGTTTAATGAGCCTTCGATGAGCGCCCGCACCATCTGGGACTGCAGCTCCTTATTCTGCTTGGAGAGCTCCTTCCACTCGTTGAAGAAACGCGACGCCGTCTTCGGGATGTCGTCATAGCCGACGCCCCAGAGGTCGGAGACCTCCTTGAGCAGCCTATCGTGGTGCTGGACCTCTTTTAGCGAATTGTCCAGCGACTTGAACTCGAGCCGCACGACGCCGTCCTGGATGCGCTCGGAGGACAGCATCTTGATGAAGCCTACCTTGGCCGTATTATCGACGTGGATGCCGCCGCAGGCCTCGACGTCGTAGCCGGGTATCCTGATTATTCTAAGCAATTTGCCGGGCACGGCCCCGCCCTGGTAGATGCGCATGGAGTAGCGCCTCTCGGCCTCCGTCCTGGGTAATTCCTCGACGTGCACCGGCACGTTCTCCATGACCAGGCCGTTGGCGACCCTCTCGATCTCCTGCAATTGCTCGAAGCTGAGCGACTCGTAGTGGGTGATGTCCAGCCTGGCCTTCTCCGGCGTCTTCTCGGCGCCCGCCTGCCACACGTGGTCGCCCAGGACCTTTCTGGCCGCGTAGTTGACGATGTGCGTCGACGTGTGGTGGGCCGAAAGTATCCGGCGCCTCTCGCGGTCGACCTCCCCGACGACCCTCTTCGTGTCGGCGGGGAGGGGGGCCTCCAGGACGTGGACTATGACTCCGTCCTGCTTGTAGACGTCTTTTACTTTTATCCCGTTCATGAAGCCCGTATCGCTGGCCTGGCCTCCGCCCAGCGGGTAGAACAGCGTCTCGTCGAGGACGACCTTCTCGGGCGTGATGAGCTTGGCCACGCTCGCCTCGAACCTGAACTCGTGGGGCTTTTCATAATAAAGTGGCACGGTCTTGGGCAGCCCGGCGGTCTCGCTGGCCTCGGCCTTGCGCTCCTGCCGGCGGTCGTGCCTGGCCTGCACCCGGACGTAGAAGTCCTCGGGGATCTCCAGGTCGGGCTTCGACTCTTTTATCATTTCGGGCGCGATGCCCTGGGAGTCGTAGAGCTCGACGAGCTTCTCGGGCGTGAACGCCTCCCTGGACTTCACCATGCGCTTGATGATGTTCTGGCTTTTCTGTCTGGATTCCTCGTAGCGCTTCCGCTCCACGCCGATGATGTCGAATAAGCTGCCGTAGTCCCTGAGCTCCGTGTACCAGGAGCCGAACTCGCCGATGTGGCGCTTGAACACGTCGTCCAGGTCGATGTCGAAGTCATATTGATCGATGAGGGTCCAGCAGCGCCTCAGCAGATTGCGCAGGTTGTAGCCGCCCCCGACGTTTGAGGGCAGGGCGCCGTCGTGGATGGCGACCAGCAGGCTCCTCGTGTGGTCTGCAATGGCGTACAAAGCTCTGTTCTTATACACGACGCCCTTCAATTCATCTAAGCTCATGCCCATCTGCCCGGCGATGCCGTTCCAGGCCGAGTGGGCGTCGTCGAGCTCGTCCACGTTGAGGATGCCCGCGTGCCTGGCGAACTTCGCCTGGAAGGCGGGGTCCGGGCGGTAGCCCGTCTTCGAGTATAAGAAGTCCATGGTCTTCGGGAACGTGGCGTCGTAGGACATCGGCAGGCCCTGGCTGAACCAGGCCCAGCGCTCTAAGCCTGCGCCCATGTCGATGACCTTGGTGCGAAGCTCCCTGAAGCCGTCCGGAAGCTGCTCGTACTGCATGTACACCTGGTTGCCCAGCTCCAGGCCCCTCGAGAAGTACTCGATGGAGGGGCCGAAGTTGCCTCCGCCTGCCCAGACGTCCTCGTGGAACACGATCTCGTGGGCGGGGATGCCCAGGCCCTTCGTGAGGAATTCCTGGATCTGGGCGATGCCCTCCTCCTTGAAGTAGACGTGCTTCTCCGGCGTGTTGAACGTGTGCTGGCCGACCATGATGAAGCCCGTGTAGTGCCGGCCCGTGATGCCCACGTTGTCGATGTCGTTGAAGCGCAGACAGAACTGGGGCTCCAGGACGGCGGGCGCCGGCGGCTCCAGCTCGCCCGAGACCACGTACGGCTGAAAGTCGTTGATGCCCGCCGCGACGAAGTAAAGGTCCTCATACCAGCGGGCGACGGTCGGGTACCGCTCCAGGGGCACATAGCCCCACCGCTTAAAAGTGTTCACGTAAGTGTCCCAGGCTTCCTTGTAGGCGAACTTCTTCCGGGTGAGCGACTCGCCGATGAAGCGGTATCCGCCGCTGCACTCCGCCTCATCGCAGAAGTCCCGGGGCGCCTGGCTCCAGAACCCCCGGCCGCACTTCTTACACACATACCTCTCGTAACCCAATGAGCGTAAAGTTTTCACCGGATAGTACTTCCCATAGTTCTTTGCGAACTCCGGCTTCATGAGCTTTTTAATCTGTTTATCGTCCATGGATACCTCTTCCGGAAAAATGAATGTAAATGGCTCTCTTCGCCCTATGTTGTGGAGGGCGTATAAATTTATCGGTTTTTTGTAGTAACGAAAAGGTTTATGACATAACAGCCGTAATCAAGTAAAAGCTCTCACCGGGGTTAAAACCATGGATTCGGATACAGGCGGCAAGTCAAAGCACGATTTTAGCGACATCATGTCCATGCTGGGCGATGAGAAGAAGCCCGCGCCAGCCGCCGCCAAAAAGCACGAGACGCCGAAGCCCCGGGACGACTCGTTCGTCAAGAAGCTGCTCGCGGATATCGAGCAGAAGAACGCCGAAATTTTAAAACTCAACTCGGACAACATGGCCCTAAAATACTCCATGAGCGAGAAAGAGATGGAAATAAAAAGACTCCAGGGCCAGTCCGACACCCTGCGCGAGCAGTCCGAGAGCCTGAAGGCCCAGGTGATGGCCCTCAACCAGCAGATCGAGGACCTCAACCGGTTCGTCAACGACGCCCGCCTGAAGCTCGGGGAGATGGACGCGGACCGGGCGAAGCTAACGGCCCGCATCGCGAAGGAGGAGGAAGCCCCGCCCGAGGAAGAGGACGTGGAGTCGATCTTCAAGCGCATCGCACTCAAGAGGGATGAGCCTGAAGAGGGGGCGGCGGATAACGGCGCCGATAAGAATTCCCGGAAAAAAACTGGCACCGCCAAGCTCTACGACCTTTAGGCGGTCGGGGCTATCAATGCTTTTTATAATTCCTGCCCGGAAATGATATTCCGACATTAAAATAATAATCTACGGTCGCATATTTTTCAGCATGAGCAAAATCACTAAAGAGTCTATTTTAAATATGGCTCAAGACCTCGACGTAAAATTCATCAAGCTACAGTTCACCGACGTGTTCGGGACTACCAAGAACGTGGCCATACCCGTCCAGCAGCTGGAAAAGGCGCTTGACGGGGACATCATGTTCGACGGGTCGTCGATCGAGGGGTTCGTCCGCATCGAGGAGTCGGACATGTACCTCAGGCCGGACGTGAACACCTTTTCTCTCATACCCTGGCAGAGCGAGTACGGCAACGTCGCCAGGCTCATATGCGACGTGTACAGCCCGGACGGCAAGCCGTTCGAGGGCAGCCCGCGGAACATCCTGAAAAAAGTCATCAAGGAGGCGGAGGAGAAGGGCTTCAGCATGAACGCCGGGCCCGAGGCGGAGTTCTATCTTTTTGAAAGGGACATGGACGACATGCCGACGACGAACTCCAAAGACCACGGCGGCTACTTCGACCTGTCGCCCGTGGACCTGGGCGACGAGGTGCGCCGGGCCATGGTCACCGCGCTGCAGAGCATGGGGTTCGAGATCGAGGCCTCCCACCACGAGGTGGGCGAGGGCCAGCACGAGATCGACTTCAAGTACGCCGATGCGCTGACCACGGCGGACAACGTCGTCACTTTTAAGTTCGTCGTGCGGAAGATCGCCATGCAGTACGGGCTCCACGCCTCGTTCATGCCCAAGCCCCTGTTCGGCAAAGCCGGCTCGGGCATGCACACCCACCAGTCCCTCTTCAAGGGCAGGAACACGAACGCCTTCTACGACGAGAACGCGAAGTACCAGCTCAGCAGGACCGCCATGCACTACATCGGCGGGCTGCTGGACCACGCGAGGGGCTTCACGGCGATCACCAACCCGCTCATCAACTCGTATAAGCGGCTGGTGCCCGGCTACGAGGCGCCCGTGTACATCGCCTGGTCCGAGAAGAACCGCTCGCCCTTAGTGCGCATACCTGCCCGCCGGGGCCTGGGCACGAGGGCAGAGCTTCGGAACCCGGACCCGGCCTGCAACCCGTACCTCGCGCTGGCCGTGACCCTCAGGGCCGGCCTGGACGGCATCAAGAAAAGGACCGACCCCGGAGATCCGGTCAACCTCAACATCTACCACCTGACCGAAAAGCAGAAGAAGGACCTTAACATCAAGAGCCTGCCCGCGAATCTGAGCGAGGCGCTTGACGAGCTCGAGGCCGACGACGTCATCCGGAGCGCCCTGGGGCCCCACGTCTATGAGAATTTCATGACCGCCAAGCGCATCGAGTGGGACGATTACCGGACGCAGGTGCACCAGTGGGAGATCGACCAGTACCTGAGCGTCATATAAACCGGGAGCTTTCCCCTGTTTCCCTTTTTAATAGATTACAAGGTACTTTTCATATAGGCTGGGGTCATACTCGTACTCGATGGTTAGCTCATACCGCCCTCCGCCCAGGATGGACCGGTAATTCCCGGACGGCACCATGATGCCTCCCTTTTCGACGCCCTCGCTGAACCTCACGCCGTCCAGGACGAGAGCTTTTCGGCTGCCTTGCACCTCGTAGAAGATCGTGCCCCCGGCCTCGCTGGAGCCGAAGGTGACGTTCGTCCCTGAAGGCAGGGAGAGCATTATCGTCTTTGTGGCGCCGGGCGGGGAGGCCGGGTCCGCCAGGTTCCGCGGGGCCGAGGCGAGGAGCGCCTTACAGTCGATGGAAAGATCTAAAAGCTGCCGGTCCGCGGACGCAGTGCTCACCAGTGGCATGGCCCGGCTCAGCCCCAGGCCCGTGAGGCCGGCGATTGACGCAAGGACCAGGAGGGATGCCGTGAGCGCCACGGGCAGAGAGTCTACCAGGGCAACGCCCCCAGCAGCACGACGGAGGAGACGTAGGCGAAGAGCAGGGAAGGGCCCATTGGCATTCCCGGGCCTTCTTTTAGAGAAGCGATGTCCTCGGCCGACAGGGGGCCGCCCTTCGTGCTGGCCGGAGAGGGATCTGCCATCGCCCTCCGGGCGGGCATGTAGACCCCGTGCTTTAGCAGAAGCGCAAGCGCGAGGCAGAGCGTATAAGCCGCGATAAAGTATAGAGGCGGGTAGCCTGGCGACAGGAGCAGGAACAGCGCGAGGACGAGCTTCGCGTCACCGCCTCCCCATAAATGGCATCTCCACAGCCCGTAAACGAGCCCGTACGATATGACGCCCGTGAGGATTGCCATATCCATGGGATACCCAAGCATGCAGCGGAACATCATCAATGCCAGCCCCGACAGGATGAGCGGAAAAGTCAGGCGGTTCGGTATCCTCATGGTCCGGCGGTCTATGGCCGCCGCGGCGGCCGCCGAAAGGCCTCCCAGCGCGACGCAGGCGATGTCAGCCCATATAAACATCCGGCTCGCCTCCCCCGTGCTCGCTTTCCCTCGGCCGTATCTTAATGACGTGGTATGACTCGGTGGCGTCGTCGATGACCACGGCTGCGCCCCTGCCGGTGCCCAGGCGGGCCATGGCCTCGGGAACGGGCTCGTTCACGTACGTCGGCCGGGCCGATTCCAGCGCCTCCAGGTCGTCCTGTAGCGTTAAACGATGGCAAATAATGAGGTCCGCCTGGGAGAGGACCTCCTTTCCCAGGGCCGAGGGCCGCTGGGTTGCAAGCACCAGCGACAGCCCAGGCTGCCGGCCCTGGCGCAGCCACTCGCCGTTGAGCGCCCGGGATGCCCCCGTGTCGGCGCCTGCGTCCATGAACATGTGGGCCTCGTCGATGAGCAGCCAGACCAGCGGCTTCTCTCTCCTGCCGGCCTCAAGACGGCGGGCTTCAACGCGCACGTCGTAGAGCGCCCGCGCCATCGAGGCCACGATGGCCGATCTTATTTGAGGCTCGTGGCCATAGCCACTCAAATCGAGTATGTTCACCGAGCCGGGCTTCAGCAGCCCGTCGAACGCGGCGCCCCTCGAAAAAAGCCTCCATGACGCCACCATCCGCAGCAGGCCCGCCAGCGTGCCACCGGGCTTTACCTTTTTAATGAGTTCCTCTATATCGAAAGGCCCGTCGTCCAGGGTGTTCATGAGCTCGACGCCGGGATCACTTAACGGCTCGATGTCCATGAGCTCGCAATAGTCGTAAAAAGACAGGGAGCCCGCGGGGATCTCCAGCGGCAGCGTGCCTTTATGCCGGTGGGCGGGCGGGGCAAACACCCTTACGGTATCCGGCTTCCACCGGCCCATCCCGGTAAACACGCCCATGGTGTCGACGACTATGACGCAGAAGTTATCCCTTATCCTCTGCGGCAGGGAAGCCATCTCTTCGATGATGACGCCCATCGTATAGGATTTTCCGTAGCCCCGCTTGCCGCAGATGAGCACTGCGTGCGGCTTGAGGACGTCCAGGTACAGGCCGGCGCCCTGGGAGCCGTCCAGGGCAAGGTACCTCCCGAGGTACAGCAGGCCGTGCTCTCCTCCATCTCTCCGCCCCAGCAGATAGCGCTTCTCATCGGACATACTTATTTACAATATATTGAAAATAAATAAATCTATCCCCTGGCCCGCAAGTATTTATCGGGCGGCGAGAATTCTTTTCTCATGAAGTATCCGTGGAGGTTTTACGAGAAAAGCGTGGGGATGTGGATCGTCGAGTCCGGCCGCGGCGTCCACTCGTTCCCGCTGGAGACGAAGGGCCTTGACCTGGAGGGCGTGTCCCGGGAGTATTTCCACTATTTCGACGAGGCCATGGCGGCGCTGGGGGAGAGGTTCGCGCCGACCTCCATCGAGTATCCGCCCGGAGAGACAGTGACCGAAAGCCCCATACCGCTCTACCTTGTCCAGGCGAAGCAGCGGCTGTTCGAGGCCTGGCGGGAGGACGTGAAGCACTGCGACCGGTGGGCTCCCGGCGCCGTGTTCCGGGGCCTCTCCGAGGTGGCCGTCCAGGTGGAAGGCAAAGTGATCAGCACGCAGCTCCCGGGAATATTAAGCGTCATGTTCAGCGGCGTGCCTGGGAGCGACCGGTACGCGCTCGCGCTCTCGACGAACTGCGATATCTGGCTCGACAGGACCATATCCGGCGAGGCCAACCCGGTGGGCAGGGCAAACGCCCTCCGGCTCGAAAGATCGCTGAAAAAGCTGGAGGAGGCGCTGGACGGCAAGGTCGTCCACTACGCCACCGAGGTCGAGGGCGTGAAGCTGAGCGAGCACGGGTTCGCCTACGCGGCCGGCACCTGAGTAATGAGGCGCTTCACTTCCTCGTCGCTCAGATCAGGGAAACTCTCGTAGTAGCCGGCCACGGCGAACTGGCCGTACGGCTGAACGGCCAGGCTGACCACCTCGTCTGCCTCCTTCTCGAGCCTGCCCACGGAGGACTCGGGACTGCAGGGGACGGCGACGATGACCCTTTTTGGCCGCTCCCGCTTAACGGCCCGCACGGCGGCGACCATCGTGTATCCCGAGGCAAGGCCGTCGTCCACGATGATCACGTTCCTGTGCTTCAGCTCCGGCTGAGGCCTGTCGCCCCGGTACTCTCTTATCCGGCGCAGGACCTCGGCGAGCACCTCGCCCGCAATCCGCTCGATATCCTTCGCGGACAGCCCGCAATACGCTACCAGACGCTCGTTAAGGACGATGGTGCCGTCGGGGGCTATCGCGCCGAACCCGGCCTCCGGGTCGGAGGGAATGGGCAGCTTCCTGGGAATTATGAGGTCGAGGGGCACTTCGAGCCGTTTCGCGACCTCATAACCTACGGGCACCCCGCCCCTCGGTATGGCCAGCACCACGGCGTTATGGCGATAGATGAGCAGATGCTCTGCCAGCCGCCGGCCGGCGTCCCGCCTGTCCCGGTAGATCATTGGGCCCGGGCCATCTCGACGAGCGGCTGCAGGCTCTCGCCCTTCAGCGAGCGAATGATGGCATCGCAGAAGAACCCCAGGTCCGAAGGCTGCCTCGAGAATATGTACTGGCCGCTGGTGACCACCGGCTCGTTCACGTAGGCCGCGCCCGCGTCCTCGATGTCCACCACCAGGGATTTCCAGCCCGTGGCCTGCTTGCCTTTGAGCAGCTTCGCCGTGATGAGGATCTGCGCCGCATGGCAGACGGCGGCGATGGGCTTGCCGGTCCTGTCGAAGTCCTGGACGAACCTGATGACCTCGGGGTAAATGCGGATATGGTCGGGCCCCTGGCCGCCGGGTATCACAAGACAGTCGTAGTCGTCCACGTTCAGGTCCCTGACGGCGACGTCCACGGTGGCGGGCATGCCGTGCTTGCCGGTGAGCGTCTCGCCCTTTTTTATGCCTGCAACCTTCACGTCCGCGCAGGCCTCGTATCTCAGCCGGTACAGCGGGTACATCAGCTCCATGTCCTCGAAGCCGTCCCCGGCCAGCAGAACGATCCTCTTACCTTTTAGCTCCTCCATTATAGTCCTCCTTTTTTATTTTGTTCGCGCCCCGGATACTTGAATGGTTTCAACGTTATGCGCGAACGGGTTAATTATATATCGTTTGATTGCAATTTAGTAATTTGCAATTTGGTGTAAATATGCTCGAGGGCATGAACGCTATTTATCGTATGGTAAGAGCCCGGGCCAGGGCTAAACAAAAGGGCGCGGGGCCAGGATGCGCCCTGACGTTCAGGCAGGGCCGGCACGGCACCGATGCCGTGGCCGCCTGCTCCCGGTGCCCGGGAGGGTCGAGCCTCTCGGATCCCGATTGCCGGCTGCGCCTCGTAAAGAGCCTGGCGGGAAAAGCCTGGATGGACCGCCTGCTCCTGGAGAAGAACATCGTTCGGGAATATGGCTTCGACGCCCTCGCCCCGCTGCTCGGCCTGGTGACGTTCTACGAGGACCTGCGCCTGCACGCCGACACGCTCTACGCCTGCGGCTGCGGCCAGTGCGGCGAGCTTCGAAAAGAGAGCGTCGCCGCCTGCGTGGACGATATCATCGCATCGCCCGGGGAAGCCAGTCGCATCATCGCCTCCATGCCCGTCCACCCGGGAAAGGGCGTGCCGAAATGCAGCCTCTGCATGGAGCGCTACTCGGCCTTTTTGAACGATATGGCGGAGACCGGCCGGAGGCTCGAATATAAGGATTCGCTGCCTTATGTCAGGCCCCGTTTCTCCAGCTCGAAAATATGGATGGAACCGCCGAAGGGGGCGGCCTTTTTGCGCTCATACGAGGTGGAGGGGGACGCCTTCGGCCCTCCGCTCCATGTCACGCTCTACGGGCTGGCGGAAAGCCTCGAGAAGATGTACTTCATCCAGCCCTGGGAGTACGGAATGGAAGAGGAGGACATCGCCCTTCTGTCCGAAGCCCGGCAGAGGCTCCTCACGAAGCGGCCCCGGACCATGGAGTTCATGGACGCGGCGAACATGCGCCCCCTCTTCGCCAGGTACGGGAAGGAGGCGCTGGCCGTCTCTGCCGACTCGAACGGCATACTCATGGTGCCGGCCCGGCTCGAGCAGCTCACATCGGCCCTGGTCAAGTACACCTGCGGCTTAGGAATACTGGAGGACATACTCAAGGACCCCCACATCGAGGACGCTTACGTGAACTCGCCAGTGGGCTCCAGCCCCCTGCACGTCGTGGTGGACGGCGAGGAGTGCACGAGCAACGTATTTTTATCCGAGGCGGACGTCGAGTCGACAATCTCCCGGCTCCGGGCCATATCGGGCCGGCCCTTCTCCGAGGCTAACCCCGTGCTGGACATGGACCTTGGAGAGTTCAGGACCCGCGTCTCCGTCATCGGGGACCCGCTGTCCCGGGGCCTGGCTTACGCCTTCCGCAGGCATAAAGCCACTCCCTGGACCCTGCCCCAGCTCGTATCCCGGGGAATGCTCACGCCCTACGCGGCGGGTTTATTATCGTTGCTGGTGGACGGGCAGTCGTCCGTGCTGGTCACGGGCACCCGGGGCGCCGGCAAGACGTCGATGCTGGGCGCCATGATGCTCGAGATCCCCCAGAGTTATCGTATACTGGCCATCGAGGACACGCCCGAGCTGCCCCTGGAGGACATGCAGCGCTGCGGGTGGAAGGTCCAGGGCATGGGCACCAGGTCCGCCCTATCGGGCTCCGGCGCGGAGTTCCAGGCGTCGGACGTGCTGAGGGCCGCGCTCCGGCTGGGCGAGTCGGCGCTCATCATCGGGGAGGTCCGGGGCGCCGAGGCCGTCTCACTCTACGAGGCAATGCGCGTCGGGGCGTCCGGGAACGTGGTGATGGGGACCATCCACGGCGCCTCCTGCCGGGACGTCTACGACCGCGTCGTCCACGATATCGGCGTGCCCCCGGCGTCCTTCAGGGCGACCGACGTCGTGGTCGTCTGCTCGAGCGTGAGAAAAAACGGCGGCCAGGCAAAGGAGCGGCGCCTGACGCAGATCGCCGAAGTATCGAAGAGCCGCTGGGAGGATACCGGCGGCGCGTTCAACGACCTGCTCGTTTATGATGCCGCCGAAGGCGGCCTCGCGGCCACGGACCGCATCGATACCGGGCGCTCCGAGGCGCTCCAGGGTATCGCGAATAAATGGGGCCTCCCGATCCGGGCCGTCAACGAGGAGATCCGGGCCCGGGCTCTGTTCATGGAACGGGTGGCGGATGAGCCCCGTGCCATGGAGGCGGCCGCCTATGCGAGGTGCATCAACGCCTACAGGGCCATCTGTGAGAGCGAGCGCGGCGTCCCCGGGCGGGCCATCAACGCGTGGTCCAGGTGGTTCGAGAAGGAGGCGGCCCGTGGAGGCTGAAAGCTCCTACGTGGAGGCATGCAGGGCGTCATTCCGCGCCCTGGCATCGGTGGCTGGCGCAGAAAGGCTCGACGAGTACGCAGGCCGCTACGCGAGTAAAGGCCTGGTCGCATCGCTGGGCTTCGCCGGCCTTGAGATCAAGCCCTCGGAGGCATTTTCGCTCGCCTTCATGGCCGCCATGGCCTCGCTGGCCATCGTGGCCATGGCAGGAATCGCGGCCTTCGCCCTGGGCCTGATGGATACGGTAATGGCCGTGGTGCTGGTCGTATGCGGCGGGATGCTGCCGCTGCTCGCGTATGCGTACGTGGGCGAGTACCCGAAGCGCCGGGCCGCCTACTTGAAGGTCCATTCGCTGGGCGACGTGCCGGAAGTCGTCAGCTACGTCGTGATGGCCATGAAGCTCAACCCTAACATCGAGCTGGCCCTGAAGTTCGCCGCGACGAATTCCCGTAGGCAGCTGGCGAAGGACGTGAAGAAGCTTATGTGGGACCTGAACGTCCGGGCCTACGACAGCCTTGACATGGCGCTGGGCGCCTTTGCCGAGGAGTGGGGAGGCTACAGCGAACACTTCAAGCGGGCCGTGTTCCTTATTAAGAGCGCGGCCGACGAGAGGGACGAGGCCATGCGCACGCTGACCCTAAACCGGGCCCTGGACGTGGTCCTCGCCGGCACTAAGGGCCTGATGCAGTCATTTTCCAGCGCCCTGCACTCGCCGACGCTCATATTATACTCGATCTTCGTGATGGTTCCCCTTGCCCTGGTGGCCATGCTCCCTGCGGCCGCGATCATAGGGCTGCGCGTGAACTCGCTCGAGCTGGCGCTGCTCTACGACGGGCTGTTCCCCATGGCGACGCTCGTGTACGCCCACTCCATCCTCCTTAAGCGCCCTGCCGCCTTCACGCCGCCCGATTTACCCCACATAAAGCATAGCCTGCCCCGCTGGGCCTGGGCGGCCCTGGCGTGCGCAGGAGGCGCCGCCGTGGCGGCGCTGTACCTCTTCCCCGTCGGCCTGCCCGTGGCCTCCACCATATTTTTAGCATGGGGCGTTACAGCGGCCATATCCATATACTGCCTGGGCGTGTACACGCCGTATAAGAAATTAAGGGACGACCTCAGGAAGATGGAGGACGAGTTCGCCGACTCGCTCTTTGTCCTGGGCCGGCGCATCGCCGAGGGCAAGTCCCCAGAAGACGGCTTCGCCTACACGGCCGCCATGACCGGGGGGACTTCCGTGGGAAAGGCCTACGCCCGGGCCGCATATAACATGAGATGCCTTCGGACCACGCTCCGGGATGCCGTGCTCTCCCCCGAGTACGGGGCCTTCTCCGACGTCTACTCGGACCGGATAAAGGCTACGATAAGCATGCTGGTGGAGAGCTCGAGCAAGAGCGGCGAGGTCGCGGGGAACTCGGTCGTGAGGCTTGCCGACCACCTCAAGGAGCTGCAGTCCATCGAGGACGACGTCCGGAAGATGCTCTACACCATGACAAGCATGCTCAGGACGACCTGCACGGTGTTCGCTCCATTTATAGGAGGCATCACCCTGGCGCTCTCGCAGTCGGTCTCGGACGTCGTGGCCCATACGCTGGCCGGGCTGAGCGAGATGCCCGAGAGCGCCCGCCAGTACTTCCCCATGATGCCCCAGTTCAGCGCGCCCCTCGTGTCTAACGACGAGTTCGTCCTCGTCATCGGCATCTACATCATCATGCTGGTGATCATTTTGCTGCGCTTCGTCGGCGGCATCGAGCATGGCGACGACCGGTACGAATTCATGTACAGCGTCGGCATGTCGCTTCCCGTCGCCATGGCCGTCTTCACCGTTACCACGGCGCTCGCCAATTCTGCCTTCGGGAGCATGTTTTAGTTGCAATATGATGAAAATTATTTATAGGATGAGCGTATACTTACTAACATATAATTACTAATAAGTGATGTATATGCGGAATAAAGGTTTCAAGGGCGACGAGAGGGGCGTGGAAGGCCTCCCCGTGCGCTTAATTGTCGTGCTCGTGGTCGGCGTGATCTCGCTCTCGGCCATGGTGGCCGCCGTGAACAGCTTCAAGCCCCAGAGGACGCTGACCGCCGCCGTCACGGAGGTAAGCAGCAAGGACGGTAACCTCCTGCAGGTCAGTAATGCGGGCGAGGGCGTGGTGTCGAAGACGTGGACCTGCTACGTGAACGTCACTGACGACAGGGGCGACCCGGTGAGCGGCGCCAGCGTCATCGTCCACGGCCTGGGCGGCGCCGGCTCCGGTGTCACGAACACCAGGGGCGTGGCGTACATTTCCAAGACGAACGACATCCGGCTCAACGCCAACCAGAATATCGGGTATATGGCGCTGGAGGTCAACGCCCCGGGGTTCTACCAGTACAAGAACGAGAACGCGCTCGCCGTCGTACGCGTGAATTGATCGAGAGTTTCACCACGGCGACACGGAGGCACCACGGAGTGCACAGCGCTTTATTCACCACGGCGACACGGCGAACACGGCGCTTTTTTATTTTCCTGAAGGGGGCTGACGCCGCGCGGAGCGCTCTTGCTTACCCCTCGGAGACCCCCTGCTTAATAATATTATCAGGAAACCGTGTCGCCGTGGTGTCGCCGTGCCGATCATAAAAAAGCGCCGTGTTCGCCGTGTCGCCGTGGTGAATAA
>NZ_DATJPM010000050.1 GCF_035506375.1 Methanocella sp. | reverse complement strand
GATTTGTCCGGTATTTCAACACGAAAACACGAAAGACTTTTCTAGTCCCACGTAAGGGGCACGAACCACACTAAAGTGGATGCTTTCACATCAAAACACCAAACAACCTCCCAAAAGCACGGACCTCACTAAATTAATAGAAACACTAGAAAAAGCATATTAAATAAAGTATAAGGATCATGCCGTCCTCGTGTTTCAATCTTTTAGTGGTTTGGTGTTCATTCGGGAGGTTGTTTAGTGTTTTAAGCGCCAGGCATGGAACTTAGTGATTTTCGTGCCCTTACGTGGGATATAAAAGAATTAGTGTTTTCGTGTTGAAAAACCGACGAGCAGTACTAAAGTGGAAAACAGGGCAAAGGACCACGAAAAAAAAACATGGAACTACTGGAGCTCTGTGGTGGAACCGATATGTCAGACTGCATAGCGTAAATGTGAAAATCGTACCCGGCTATATCTAATTGTAAACGAAATATCCTATAAATGAATCATCCCGCCCATCAATTCCTCGTCGACCGCATGCTCGGCAGGCTCATCGCCTGGCTTCGCATCTTCGGCTACGACACGAAAAGCGCGCTTGACCTGGAACCGTCGTCGGACGAGGACACCAGGCTTATAGACATCGCAAAAAATGAGCGCCGGATACTCGTCTCCAGGGACAGGGCGCTAATAGATAGGGCAAAGAAGGCGGGCGCCGATGCCATTCTCGTGGGCTCGGACGACGTGCGGGATCAGCTTGAAAAGCTCATTGAGCGCTACCGCCTGGACGCCGACCCTAACATGACACGCTGCACCGTCTGCAACGCAACATTGCGTGAGGCCACAAAAGCGGACCTGGAAAAGCTTAAAAAGTCCAGTGAAGTGCCCGAGCACCTGTTAAACGATAAGGAGACGCTCTGGGTCTGCGAGAAGTGCGGCAAGGCCTACTGGCGGGGCAGCCACTGGCGGAATATCCTGAAAACGGCTGAAGAAGTCAAAAATTCGCATAAGCAAGCCGAATAAACCATACTAACAAGTATTTAAACGATTGGCCGAATTTGCTTTGCGGGTGGTAAAACGTTCCGTATCGTCGACCGTTTCGTCAAGTACCTGTACGTGATCATCCTTTCATTCGCCGCGCTCATCGGGCTTTTCACCGTCCCGCCCCTGGGTATCGTACTCATGCTATACCTGGGATTCATGCTGAAATACCATACGTCTTGATACCCCACGAGCTTCAAACGGATTTTTCCTATATCCCACAGTATTTAAATACCTAAAACCATTTTTAAAATAGTCCATATAATACGAGTGAAGGTTAAAACATGAAGCTGGAAGAGTTACGCCACGGCACCACGCTCCTGAAGCGAGGTTTCGCGAAGATGCAGAAGGGAGGCGTCATCATGGACGTCACCAACAAGGATCAGGCGCTCATCGCCGAGGAAGCAGGAGCCGTAGCAGTCATGGCACTCCAGGCCGTGCCGGCCGATATCAGGAAAGCCGGCGGCGTAGCCCGGATGGCCGATCCGTCCATTGTGGAGGAGATCATCCACACTGTCACCATACCCGTCATGGCGAAAGCGCGCATCGGCCACTTCGTGGAGGCCGAGATCCTCGAGGCCATCGGCGTCGACATGGTCGACGAGTCCGAGGTGCTGACCCCGGCGGACAGCAAATATCACATTGATAAGACTAAGTTCACCGTCCCCTTCGTTTGCGGCGCCCGGGACCTGGGCGAAGCACTCCGCCGGATCGACGAGGGGGCGGCCATGATCCGAACCAAGGGCGAGGCGGGAACGGGCGACGTATCCGAGGCCGTCAACCACATGAAGAAGATCCAGGGCCAGATTAGAGAGCTCAAGGGCCTCACGCACGAGGAACTCGTCAAGTACGCCCGGAGCATCGAGGCGCCTTCGGAGCTGGTCATAGAGACGGCCAGGCTGCAGCGCATTCCTGTCGTGAATTTTGCCGCAGGCGGTGTCGCCACGCCGGCCGATGCGGCGCTAATGATGCGCCTGGGCGCGGACGGCGTGTTCGTCGGCTCGGGTATCTTCAAGTCCGAAACGCCGGATAAGATGGCAAAAGCCATCGTCGAGGCGGTCAACAACTACGACAACCCTGCGAAGCTGGCAGAGATCTCCAAGGGCGCTGGAAATCCCATGAAAGGTATCGGCGTAAGCACAATGCCTACGGAAGAAAAGATACAGGCCCGCGGCTGGTAAACGGTCAGCGGGCAACTACTTTTTAAATTGGCGAAATAAAAAAGTGTAGGTGTATTCGCACCTACTATCATATAACTCGTTTTTCCATCTTTCCGTGTAATGTCGAGGATGGCTCAGCTCTGGTAAGTGGTCTTACCACCACCAGCCGCCCCATGAAGGCCAGCCCCAGGAGCCCAGGCCCCAGCCCCATGAAGGCCAGCCCCAGCCACCCCAGCCACCCCAGCCACCCCAGCCTCGGCCACCCCAGCCCCAGCCACCCCACCAGGCGGCAGCGACGGGGAGTACCAGTGCCAGGATCGCCAGCACGGAAAGAACGAGTATGGTTAATTTTTTCATTTCCATATCAGTTCCCCCTACAAGATTAAAGTTTAAAATCATTGATAAAATAATTAAGGATTTATATTCGTGATTCTAACAGTATAAAAACACGAAATAACGGCAACGTAGAAGCGATAATTGCATTCTGCGCATGGGGAGAAATGCCGGTAATACGGCCACTGGAACGAAACCACAAAAAATAAGAGCTTACTCGCCATTATTTTAGCCTATGAAGGGCATGAAATCCGTCATCCTGCTGATGATCCTCATGGCATTTATCGCCGTCTCGGCCGACGGGGCCAGCGCGGCGGTCAACGTCTTCGTCAACGCGACTATGCCGTATGACGTTCTCTACCAGGGCCAGATCGTATCAGCGAACGTAACGGTTAAAAACAACGAGAATTTTCCGGTGCGCGTCTACTCGGTCGGCGTCCATTACGACTGGATGCCGGAGGGCGTTTTCACTTCGGTCGACTTCGGCGGAGGCTACGTCCAGGTCGAGTCCAACAGCGTCACCTCGCCCGGCCAGCTGTTGATCCAGTGCGACAGCAGCGTGCCTACGGGCTATCATTCGTTCTACTATAAGGTCGCGCTGGACTGGTATAACTCGTATACGGGCATCTGGATCAACGAGTCGGTCGTCCAGCCCGGCACCATCTACATTGAGTCGCCGCTGAAGCCCCAGGCCCTTCAAGAGCTTCAGTTCGCGAACCAGTCGCTCTCGGACTTCCGGAATAGCGGCTATTCGAGCAGTCGGGCGACCGCCGACGTGAACAACGCGACCGGCCTGCTGAACGATGGCTGGAGCGCCTATAACACGAACGATTATAGCCGTGCCCTGAACGACTCATACGCCGCAATTAATCTTACCACAGACGCGAAGATCGCGGAAAAGAACTATCGCGACAACGTCACGGGCGTTGAAAAAGTCGTCGCGTCCGTTAACGATAAGCTCAAGACCATAAGAGGAACGACCGATCCCGATACGAAGAGCGCCATCGCCAGGGCGGACGGATACCTGAATATGACCCGGCAGTCCATCGACGCGGAAGATTTCATGACGGCCATGACGAACGCCAACCTGGCGAACGGGGCGGCGGATGACGCGATCCAGAAGCAGTTCTACGCATCCCTGAAGGCAAATCAGACGGAAGCGTCCAAGGCCACGGCACGCGAGGCCCTGGATAACGCGCAGGCAGCCCTGGATAACGCGTCGAACATGACCAGCACGGCATCGATGAAAATCCTGGATGACGCCAGGACAAAACTTGGAAATGCAACGATCATGTTCACCAGCGAAGACTATGATAATGCCACGATCACGGCCAACGTAGTATCCAGCCTGGCACAGCAGGCCGAATCCGACGAGGCAAGCTACCGGATGCTGCTGGCCCGGAACAGGATCTCATCCGCCGGCCAGTTACAGAACCCGGATGCAAAGGCCATGCTCGATAACGCTACAAGGATGTACAACCAGTCGGAAAGTGACTTTATTGCGAGCCACTTCAAGGACTGCATCCGGCATGCGGATTCGGCGGCCGCACTTGCCGACAATGCCACAGCCACGGAGAAGAGCTGGCGCGCTGCCAACCCCCTGTCTGCGGCGACGCCTGGGTTCGGCATTTGGGCTTCATTGCTGGCCATCGGCCTTATTTTCATTCTGAGGGAGAGGAAGCTTTAAATCTATCTTCTCCTTTTATTGTCTGCGCCGAGAGGTGATGAGTTTGAAGTATGCCAGGCTGTTAACGGTGGCATTATTATTGCTTATCGTTGTGAACGCGGGCTGCGTCGGATTTATCCGGGACGCCTATAAGGAAATCGGGCCTCAAACCCCTGAATCGCCGGTATCTCCCACGCCGGAGCCGGTCCAGATCAACCAGACCATCGAGCGCCAGTATAATTATGCCGACCGGCTTAACGCCGGCCTCAATAACTATAATAACGCGATAATCGTATGGAATCAGAGCCGGAAGGACTACGATTCGGCGTACTGGGATAACGCCACGGCGAACATTGGCCTGGCCGCCGAATCGATGGAACAGGCCAGGACGGCTTTCCTGAGCATGAAGTCCTTCGCCTCGACGGACGACGAGAGGGCGCTTTCGGAGAAATGGAACGAGACCGCCTATTATGATATTCTGGCCTTCGGCTACATCAACCAGTCATACCAGGAAGGCCGCTATCAGGCTTCGCGGTCTTTCGCCGAGCAGAACCCGGTCCGGTATAACTATTTCGTGAGCCAGGCGAATTATTACATTTCGCTGGCAAAGGAGAGCAAGGCTGAGGCCGAGGCCCTGGAGAACAGGACGTTCATCGGCCAGCTCGGGCAGGTCATCACATCCTGATCCCTGCCCTTTGCTTGTTTTAAAATTTTGGCTGAATCGGCCATATAAATGATGGCACGATGTCCCTGCTGAACTTTGGCCATCCGATGCCCGATACAGGCTCATCGACTATGAGGCTAAACGAGAATATCTTTATAGTATTCCCGCTCCGCTCGTCTATCAGCTTGAATCGTACAACCGAAGACTCCAGCGCTTTTAGCTGAAATATGTGTTTTACCGGGTAGGAGTCAATTAAGCTATTATTAAGGCATTGGGCTCCTGCCGCCTCAACGAGGAGCCAATTCTGGAAGGGATCGGCCTCGGCCAGAGAGACGTTTATGGAACGCCCGGAGGAGGTCACAATACATCCGCCCTCATCCCTTTCGGTCACGATGATGCCCGGCGCCGTATAGGCCTTCAGCATGGGGAAAGTTTCAATGCTGTAGCTGTAAGGCTGCGGATAATACCCGTTCTTGAAGAAAGAGCCGGATACGCTATTGGCGACATGTGGCATGAGGATAAAGACAAAGCAAAGGGCTAAGATAAAACGCATTAACCGGCCATGGCCTGCCATATAAAAGCCTATAAGCTATAAATATTAAGCCTCTGTCCGAAAAATCATTAAAAAACCCGATAAATTAAAAGCTTTCGAGTGAAGACTGCTTGCGGTCCTTGAGCTCGAAGTCGTAGTCGATCTGGCGGTATTCGAGCCCTTTCTCGCCGATGAGCGTTTTCGCCATTTCCGATACCCGCGGGGCACAGAGTATGCCGCGGACTTTCGACTGATGGTTCTTCTTCTTGAAATCGACTAAATAGGCCTCTAACTGATAGACGGCGTTATGCGTGATGGCCGAACGCTTGACCTCGACGACGACCGTAACCCCATTCTTATCCTCGCAGAGCAGGTCGATATAGCCGGAGTTTGTGGCCTGCTCCCGGCGGATGATCCGCAGGCCCTCCTCGATCAGCGACGGGTCGGCTTCGAGCTTGTCGACGATATCCGATTCCTCGCCGATGATATTGAGCTCGGCACCGTCATTTAGATGAAAGATGCTGAGCGCGTCTATACTCTTGAAGTAGATGCGCATGGTCTCGGGCGGGCTCGTGCGTTTCGCTTCAATGGCCAGGCCTTCGCTCATCGTATACTTCACTTTAGTGCCTGGAGGCTGCCAGTTCAGAGGCTCGCGCTTCTCGTTGCCGTGGACCATTACCGTTCCGTCGGCCTTCACGATGACGAGGCGTTCGCCATAGTCGAGGAATGAGCGGGCTCTGCCGTTGTAGTCGACCCTGCAGTCTCCCACGATGGTGACCATGCTCTTTTTAATGTTGCTAACGCTTTCGTTCAGGGCTTCCAGGGCTTCCTCCGGAGTCGGCGAGACCATATACTTCATCGTTCGATAAACATACGTTAAGGGTAATAAAAGATATGGGCCTTGAAAAAAAGTATTATTCTTTTAATGTTTCCAGCAGCCGCGTGCACCAGATGGTCTTGCCCACCTCGCAGCCCTTGTCGCTCCCGATGTCCTGGCAGTTCAGGCAGTCCCCGATCTTCGAAACGATATTCGCATAAAGCTTCCCGTAATCCTCGATCGAGTATTCCTTAAACTCGTAATCGTGCAGGTCCTGGCCGACTGTTGCGTAAGCATCCTTTAAGCCTTCGTCATAGCCCTTTTCCATGCCTTCCCGGATTTTCAGACCGTTGGACTTATTTTCGTAAAAGGCAGCATATTTCTGGATGTCCCAGTCTTTATGTTCGTTCTCCTGGAGCATACTGGCCGCCTCCGCGAGGCCGGCCTTGAAGCCGTCGACGTACTTCGTCAGGTATTCATTATCCGACACGATCTCACCATTACTTTTTCTGCTTTCGCTCGTTGACCGCC
The DNA here is from genome assembly GCF_035506375.1 of Methanocella sp. Classification (NCBI taxonomy): domain Archaea; kingdom Methanobacteriati; phylum Methanobacteriota; class Methanomicrobia; order Methanocellales; family Methanocellaceae; genus Methanocella; species Methanocella sp. The sequence goes on along the minus strand of NZ_DATJPM010000050.1, from coordinate 3,216 downwards.
GCCAGCATCATCGGTAGGGCGATCGTCGCGTCGCAGTAGACCTGCACCGTCTTCGAGTTCTCGCCGACTTTACCCCAGCTTCGGGCTTCCTCGAGCGTGGCGCCAGAAAGGCCGCCGGTCTCTGCACGGTCCATGGTGATCTGGATTACATAGTCATAGCCTTCCCGGGGCGTGACCAGCATGCACTGGAGGACGTAATTCTTGGGTACTCCGCCGCCGATGAGTAATGCGCCCGTGCGTTTGGCCTCAAAGCACCGGTCCAGAAGCTCGCGCATGTCCTTGAAGGCGTCGACGTGCATCTTGCCCGTCTGGTTATAGAGCCAGGCTTGCAGGCCAATAACCGAATCCTGGATGGCAGGGCAGTAGACGGGCACGTCCGACTCGTATGCGCTCCTCAGGATTGAATGCTTATCGTCGAGGTTCTTGCCGATCTCCGTGAGCAATTCGCGGATGGAATATATCTTACTCTGGTCGAGGCCGCCGAAGACGCCCTGCAGCTTCTTTTCCAGGCCCTCGAAGCAGGAATCCTCGAGATAAACATCGTAAATGCGGTTGATGTGCTGGCTTCTCAGGTCGAAGTCGTTGGCCGTCTCGGTGCCGAACGTGTGGCATCCGCCGACCGCCTCGATGATGTCGTGTACCATGTTGGCGCCGGTCGTAACTAAAATGTCGATATAGCCATCCCTTATCATGTCGGATACGATATTCCGCATGCCCGCCGGCACCATGGCCCCCGAAAGCCCGAAAAATTTAGTCACGTCGTCGGCCTGCATCTCTTCGAGAATATCGCAGGCCCTCGAGATGCGTCCCGCGCCGAAGGCACAGCCGTCCATTTGACCGATAAGCTCGTTAACGGTCATTGTGCCGCGGATCTCCGCGGGCTTGATCTTATTGCCGATCATCTCTAGTCTCAACAAATTACGCTTCGAGGTATTATCAATTTTGTCTTTTTACCCATTAATCGATTGATACATAACCTTTATATTCTCATCCAAAGAAGCTATTTAAGCTTGTAAAACGTCGAATGGGGAATGGGTTGGCGAATGATCGAAGCGCACAACGTCATTAAGAGTTATGGCACCAAAAAGGCGCTCGATAATTTCGAGATGTCCGTAGAAAAGAACGCAGTCCACGCCATCATCGGCCCCAATGGAAGCGGCAAGAGCACGGTCATCAAAATACTTTCCTTACTCATTAAGCCCGATTCGGGCAGCATATCGATCGATGGCATATCCATCAACAACGTTCGCGAGCTGCGCCCCATGATCAGCGTCGTGCCGGAGCTCCAGGCCATACCCGAGAACCGCTCGCCCCGCCAGATCCTGGAAAACGCGGGAAAGGCCGCCAGGCTGCCCAGGGAAGAGACGAAGTACCGGATCGATGTCCTGGCCGAGATGCTGGACATCATGGCCGACCTGGACAGGAAAGTCGGGGATACGTCACTGGGCATAAAGCGGCGCGTCTCATTAGGCGTTTCGCTCATCAACGACGCCAGCCTCATCCTAATGGACGGCTCGCTGGCCGAGCTCGACCCCGGCTTCAGCGTGCAGTTCATGAACGCCCTCAAGGCCACGCGGGACAAGACCGTCGTGCTCACGGCAAACAACATGAACTTGATAGATCAGGTATGCGATAGCGTCACCATCATCAAGGACGGCATGACGCTCATGAACGAGAGCATGCTGTCCATTCGCGAGAAGATCGGGCGTCCTGGCGTCATCCTCCGTGTCAGCCCTATTAATATTCAAAAGGTGGAATCGGTACTGAGGCACCAGATCTACGCTAACCGCATCAAAGTGGGTGAGGACTATCTTTTAGTCGAGGTGGACGATTTCCTGCACATACCGAGCATCATCCGGCAGGCGTCCGCGTTCACCGAGGTCTACGAGGCCCGGCAGACCATGACCTCGCTCGAGGACATGTACCACGCGCTCATCGAGCCGGCCGAGAACCAGTGATTTTTTATTAAGAAGATTAATATGTATATTTCCGGTATTCACTATTATGGACTTTACTGATATCATCAAGAGCCGCCGAAGTATCCGCCAGTACCAGGAAAAGGCTATACCGCAAAAAGACATCGACGATATCCTGGCATGCGCCCGCCTGGCACCCACGGCCATAAACATCCAGCCCTGGCTTATTGGCTGCATTACAGATAAATCGCTCCTGCAAAAGCTCGGCGAAACAGCGGACCATGGAAAATTCATCAAAGATGCCGTCGCCTGCTTCGCCGTGTTCTGCGAAAAGGGCCAGAAGTACTATCTCGAGGACGGCTCCGCAGCCACGATGAACATTATCTATGCTTGCGCCGCGAAGGGCATCGGCACCTGCTGGGTCGCAGGCGATAAAAAGGCCTACGTCGATGACGTGCGAAAGCTGCTTAACGTGCCCGAAAAGTATACGCTCGTCGCCCTCGTGCCGGCGGGCTACCCCGCGGGACAGCCGAAACCGTCCAAAAAGCCGGTAGAAGAGGTCACGTTCAAAGACCGGTACAAAGCATAAATTTAATGCGGTTCCTGTGCTTTTTTGGATTATTATTTTTTATCTGCTAAGTATTTTCGTTTATCTCTGATGCCGTCTTTGAGTGTCCTTAACCACAGGGGCCAGTGGTTACGTGCTTATAGTAGAGGCGCCTGCTTGCTCGCCTTAAAATTTCATTCTGGCTTTTAGTCCTCGAAGAGCACTGAGGACACTATTTTCACCACAGGGGGCAGTGGTTCCGTGTTTGTTATGTAGTCGTTTGTCCTTTGTTCGTGTGGTTCGCTGATTTGTCCGGTTTTTCAACACGAAAACACGAATTATTTTTTCATCCCACGTAAGGGGCACGAACCACACTAAAGTAGATGCTTTCACGTCAAAACACTAAACAACCTCCCGAATGCGCGAACCTCGCTAAATTAACTTGAAACACTAGAAAAAGCATATAAAATAAAGCATAAGGGTCATGCCGTCCTCGTGGTTCAATCCTTTAGTGTTTTCGTGCCATTGGAGAGGTTGTTTCGTGTTTTAAGCGCCAGGCATGGGCCTTAGTGATTTTCGTGCCCTTACGTGGGATATAAAAGTCTTTCGTGTTTTCGTGTTGAAAAACCGACGGGCAGTACGAAAGTGGAAAACAGGGCAGAGGACCACTAAACAAACACGGAACTACTGGAGCTCTGTGGTGAAAAATAGTGTCCTCCGTCACCGTTGTGCCTTAAAGAGCAGCTAACCATC
>NZ_DATJPM010000049.1 GCF_035506375.1 Methanocella sp. | reverse complement strand
CCCCCGACGATGCGGTCGTGCTCACGGATATTCCGGAGCAACCGGCCGACCATGACACGTTCCGGCGCGTGCGCCAACGCGAAGTCCTCGCCGGCCATCATGCCGGACTCCTGTTCCAGTATTTTGCGGGCCATGCCGTCCGTCGTCCCGGGGGTTATCGTCGATTCCAGAACGACGAGCGCCCCAGGCGATATGTACTTACCTGCGAGCTTCAGGCCGTCCATTAAAGCGCCAAAATCCGGCTCCAGGTCCTTTGGATTTTTAAAAGGCGTCTGGATCGCCAGAGTGACCGCATCGACTTCAGATATCATAGAAAAATCCGACGTACACTTGAACTTGCCGGCTTTCACGACCTTTTCAATAAGCTCTTCCAGGCCGGGCTCTTCACCTTTTAGCGGGCTTTTACCGCTATTCAACATATCGATCTTATAGCCGGATGTTTTTGAATCTCTCTGGAATCCGTAGACGAGGTCGAAATCCGGCGCATCCGCATAGAGCATGGCCGAGGGTATGCCCACATAGCCCATGCCGATGACGCCTATCTTCTTTATGCTTCCCCGATCCGCTATTAATTTTTTTAGTTTATCGCTCATACATGCCCCCAAGTATTTGAATAGTATACGTTCGGGTCATATTTGTTTTTTACCATATCCCACATACCTACTTAATAGGCTGAGACAATGTCTCGATAGTTTTCTCATTTTTCTTACGGTATTTTAAAAAATATCGATAGAGTAGTCCTCCAAAATATGCGCAACCAATGCAACCGATAAGCAGAAACAGAGGATGTAAAATGCGACCCGGGAACGGTCGGTGTCGGATAAGTTCGAACAATAGCGCTGGAATATGGTCGATATCAACAAGTACGCCGACAATCCCGCAAAGGATGAAAGTAAAAAGTGCCCTATGACGGCCGTAACATACGTCCCTAAAGAATACATAATACCCCTTAATATCCATTATAAGGGCATATCACTCATATTATCATACATTTATCGGTTCATTATACATGATATGGACGGTCATAAAAATATTGATTAAATACTGCAAATTGCCATTAATATTATACAGCGATAAGCTTGCGCTGGTAGTAATTATGACCCAACACCCTATCATCGCAAATCGAAATAATTAAAACAAATCAACCCAACAATACCGTATAATGTCAAACGTAGCCTTAATCTGTGATAATGACGAGATCAGGGCACTATACGAAAAAGCCCTAAAATTTTATGGCAACGACGTTCTCTATACATCTAAAAACGGCCCTGATGCTCTCATAAAGCATCGTGAATGCAAGGCCAAGCCCGAGCTGGTCGCGATTGACGACAGGTTCTCCGATACAAGCGGCGTCGAGACGCTGCGGCTGATTTTGGGCGAATTCCCGGGCACCAGGATCAACTTCATAACCGAAGACGATACGATGGCAAAGAAGCTGGAACAATACAAGAGCGTCGTTGTTGTCTTAAAGCCGATAGAGCCTTTCATGAATCAGAATAGTAAGCCTTTTGATAAGGTATTATACGATACCTGGATAGGCAAGCATTAACGGTATTACGCCCGTTAAGCTTGCTAAGTCCGCGAAGACGGCTTCGGGCACGAAGGCCGCGAAGCTTACGCGAAGACCGCAAAGACTTACTTCAATGGTTCCGTGTTTGTTTAGTGGTCCTTTGCCGCTTTTTCCATTTTCATACTGCCCGTCGGTTTTTCAACACGAAAACACTAATTCTTTTTTTATCCCACGTAAGGGCACTAAAATCACTAAGGCCCATGCCTGGCGCTTAAAACACGAAACAACCTCCCGAATGGCACGAAAACACTAAAGGATTGAATCACGAGGGCGGCATGCCCCTTATGCTTTATTTAATATGCTTTCTCTAGTGTTTCAAGTTAATTTAGTGAGGTCCGTGCTTTTGGGAGGTTGTTTGGTGTTTTGACGTGAAAGCATCCACTTTAGTGTGGTTCGTGCCCCTTACATGGGATATAAAAGAATTCGTGTTTTCGTGTTGAAAAACCGAACAAATCAGCGAACCACACAAACAAAGGACAAACGATCGCATAACATATGGAAATATCATTATTTAAATATAAATCCCAAACCGATATTAAAGAGGCTTTGCGGTATCTTCACGGACTTGCGTGCTCTTCGCGGGCTTAAGCAGGGGAAGTGGGTGACGGCTTTAGACTAAATCGATCGATAGAAAAATTATAATAAAAGATGAAAAAGCCCCTCCCAGGGCGTGATTAAAGTTACTCTTTGGGCTTTTCCTCAGGCGCCGGTGCCGGTGCCGCCTCTGCCGCCGGAGCCGGAGCCGGCTCTGCTGCGGGCGCCGTTGCCACCGCGGAAGCGACCGCGGGCCTGAAGACGACCTCAGACTTGGCGACCTCTGCCCTGCGAAGCGGGTAGATGTTCTTCGTCGCCTTGTAGATCTCCGCCGCGACCTTACCGTTCACGGTGTCCGCGACGAGCTCGTTAAAGGTAAGCTCCTTGCCACGGTTCGCGACGACGTCGGTCATGACCTTGCGGATGCTCTCGATCTGGGAGGTCCGGGCCCTCTTGACCGTGAAGACCAGGGGCTTTAAGCGCAGCTTGTAGCCGTCTTTGGTCGTGACGACGAGGTTCGTGCCGATCTTGGACGTGCGGCGCTTTACCAGCGAGCGCATGTAGTCCTTGGTCATCTCGTGGCCGACAAAGGACGTGTAGGCGCTGTTGCCGCCGATCTCCTCGATCCTGAAGATCATCTTGGTGTTCTGCTTGGCCCAGTCGCCGGTGATGTCGCCGAGCGTGGACTCCATTATTCTACCGATTATTTTCTGGGACTCGTCCGCGAGCGTCTCGCCGATGTTGGCCCTGTTGAACTCTGCCGGCGCGAGCACCTGGTACCAGTTCTTGGCCCGGAACGCGTCGACCTTCTTTGTCGCTTTTCTCGCCATTAATATCTCCTCTGTAGTGTTAAGGGTGGTTTTACGACGAACCACTCCGCATTTCGCTCCCAATGGAGCGTAGCCGTGCCAGGAGGCACCATCCCATTCGGGGTGTTTCACACTAGCTAAAACGATAGTCTGAATTTTGGCTGGAGTATAAGATACATGAAGGGGTATATATTTGTAACTGCGACGTGCGGCGTATGGAGCTGAGATAAAAAAATAACGTTTTTATCATCCATGAGGATGTACTCAGGCTTTTTGGGCCTTCAGTTCCGCTAAATATGTATACAGGAACGCCGCGATCAATCCGCCCAGGATGGGCCCGATCACGTAGATCGGGAACTGCCACCAGTTGTTCGCGCCCCCCATCAGCCACTGGACCAGGTACGGGCCAAACGTGCGGGCCGGGTTAAGCGAGCCGCCGGTGACGTTCCCTTCGAGGAGCAGTCCAAGGGTCGCGGCGGAGCCGATCACGAGGCCCGCCCAGCCGCCTGGCGCTTTTTTGTTCACGGCCATGGCAAAGACGGCGATCACGAGCAGGAACGTGCAGATAGTCTCGGCCGCGATGGCCTGCCAGTAGGAGACGCCGGGGAACATGGTCGTGGCGCCCAGGCCGGTGGTCACGGCACGCGTGCCCCAGATGGCGACGACGGCCAGGGAGCCCAGCACAGCACCGATCAATTGGGCGACGATATAGACGATCGCGTCCATCGTGGGCAGGTTTTTCGTCGCCCAGAGGGCGATGCTGATTGCCGGGTTGATATTCGTCCCCGATATTCCGCCGAAGACGTAGACCATGATCATGATGGGTACACCGAACGCGAGGCTCAGGACGAACCACGCTACGATGTCGATGCCGACATTATAGGTATTACCGGGCAAGGCGGGCGTTCCCTGCAGAAGAAGGACCGTTTCCACGACGATGCCCGTGCCGAAGAATACCAGTACGAAGGTGCCGATAAGCTCGGCGATCGAACGTTTAAAAAGGCTATATTCTGTCATAGCAATAACCTCCGGTAAGCCGGGAGCCGACAGCTCTCTTTTGTAGCTTATCAAATATAATATAAGCGCTTGCATAGAAATAGTTAGCTGTATAAGTGCATAGCCCGCTATACTTTTGCCTTTTTCTTTTTTGGCTTCTCGTCCATCCGCTTGATATCCATAAAGAAGTTCATCATAGAGAACTTGACTTTCTCGGGTTTGATGTCCTTGAACTCCCTTCTCTCGTCCTCGGGGAACTGCATGTAGATCGAATACCGGGCCATGTCCTTGACTGACTCGGACGTGTACCGGCGGTCAGCCAGGATGCGCACGCCATAGTCGTCGGGGGAACGCACGACGCGCCCGTTCGCCTGCCGGATACGCCTTATGGTCGGGAACAACACGCCGTACTCCCAGCCCTTCTTCACGCCAAACTTCGTGTCATAGGCGTTCTGCACGGCGGTCATCCGGTCATTAAGCGACGGGAACCCGATGCCAACGATGACCACGGTGCGGCACCTGTCGAACTTATAGTCCACGCCCTCCGTCAGCGTGCCCCACAAGTACGAGATGAGCACGGCCTTGCCGCCCTCGTCGCCGTGCCGGAAGAACGCGTTCTTCGTATCCTGCGCCGAGACGCCCGCGACGTCGACGAATATTGGCGCGTCCACCTTCAATAGCTTGCTATACCGCGATGCTTCGGAGGCGCTCGGGAAAAAGATGAGCACATTGCCGTCGGAGCCGTTGATGACATCCTCCAGCAGCCGCGTAAGCGTCTTCACCATGTCCGGCAGGTAGCGGCTCTTGGCGAACTGCGGCGGCACGTCCACCGCGAGCGTCCGCCGGCGCTCCGGCGGGAACGTCGTGCCAAAGCTGATCTCGGTCGTATCCCGCTCGATGCCCAGCGTCGAGCGCACCATGTCGAAAGGCTTCAGCGTCGCGGACATTAGCACGAGAGAATAAGCCCCGTCCATGATGGGTTTGGTCACGTCCGTAGGAATACAGCTGAAAAGCTCGAGGCGCCCGTAGATCATGCCGTCCCGGCTCCGGCGCACCTGCAGCACGGGATAGTAGTTCACGTCGCCCGCGTTCTTCAGGTAAGTCATCATGAAGATGCCTACAGCCAGCAGCGAGGAGGTCCTCCGGGTCTCGCTCTTGCCGCTCTTATAATCCTTTTTATAGGATTCGTCGATGTCAAGCCCGATGTCGATGGCATCGCTCAACACGCTCATGATGTCGATGCCGCGCTTCTTCAGCTCGCTCTTTAATTTTTCGGAAACCAGGTCCTCCGTGCCCCGGGGGTCCCGGATCGTGACGTCGAACCAGGCATGTGACATAGCTTCGCCGAAGCCTATTTTCGACTGGTATGCGTCCTGGACTGTCTTATGCAGCAGCATCAGGAAGTATTCGACGTTCTCCTTTACGGGAGTTTTAATAGAAGAGGCCTCCATAAGCGCCCGCTCGACGATATTCTCGGAAAGCGTCGTCGACGAATGCGACCGCGCCTGTGCCTCCAGGTTATGGGCCTCGTCGAATATCAGGATGACGTCGGACAGCGTGCAGCCCATCCAGCTTAGAAGCCGGGTCCGGATATCGGTGTCAAGGAGGTGGTGATAGTTACAAATGATGAGTTCCGCCTCCTTCAGGTAGCGCTTCAGGAGCTCGTAGCCGCATTGCTGCTTTTTCATCGCCTCGTCAGTAATGTCCTCGGGGCTGCGCACGCCCTTGAAAAGCCAGTCCCGAAAGTTGACGTTATCTTCCTTCAGGACCGCCATGAGGTAGGGGCACGAGCGTTTCTTAAGGAGCGCGATCCTATCCTGCCCGGCCGCGATCTCGCCGGCGATGCTGTGCCGGAGGTCGGCGAAACTCTGGTCGTTGCGCTTCTTAGCCGCTTCCTTATCCTTCTGCTTTAGCGTGCCTATATCCCGTTCCAGTTCCAGGAGTTCAAACGTGTTCTCCCTTAAAAGATTGCATTCGTCATAGTCCTTTTCCAGGGGGCACATATGCGTCTTGCCCTTGACCACGGCCACCTTGATATCGGCGATCGCCTTGATCTCGCGGGCCTCCTGGATGAACTGCTCCATCTGCTGGTGAACATTTGTGGCGATGATGACCTTTTTATTTTTTTCCCGGCCGATGGCCAGGGACGGGGCCAGCGCCGACAGCGTCTTGCCGGTGCCGCACGCTCCCTCGAAGAGCACGAGCCTGCCCGCCAGTAAGGCGTCGTATATCTTGTCCATGGCCTCCTTCTGGTTCGGGTAGAAGGAAGGCTTCGGGAAAAATTTCTCGTAGGCAGGCGGCATGGCAGGTGAACGTTATTCTTCATTGGTTATATGTTTTGAGATATTTATAGGTACGATGTGCAGGGCGAAAGTAATAAGCTCTCCCCAAGGCCGGAATATCGTTCGGACTTAACCGAACAAAACCTATTTATCCTATCAGAATAATGTAGCAATCATGCCAAAATGGGTTTGTGAAGTTTGCGGCTACGAGCACAGGTTCCTGTGCCGGCCCGGATGTGAGGCCTTCCAGCATCATGGCACGTGCTGCCCCAAGGAGTGCCCCAAGTGCAAGGCGCCGGGCTCGAAGTTCCACATGGAATAAGGGTGTGTCTTTTCTAATTATCGTAACATTATTAGCCTTGAATGCTGTTGTATAGACGTTAGAGGCTGTGTATGAAGATCGCCGTACTTTCCGATACCCACCTGCGGGCAAAAATGCCGCAGGAACTGCTGGACATCCTCGCGGGCGCCGACGTGGTGGTCCACGCGGGCGACTTTATCACTACGGCGGTGTACGAGGCGGTAAAAGCCGGGTCGAAGCGCCTGATCGCGATCTACGGCAACAGCGACGACGAGGAACTCAAAAAGACGCTGCCCGAGAGCGTGACGTTTGACGCCGAAGGCGTCCGCATCGGCGTAGTGCATAAAGGCCGCTATGGCACCGACGTGACCAACATGCGCTACCTGGCGCTGGAGATGGGCGTGAAAGTCCTTATCTATGGCCACCTCCATAGCCCGGTCATCGACCAGACCGATGTGCTTTTACTCTGCCCGGGGAGCCCTATTTTTCCCCGCATGGCCGACCCGACCATCTTCATGCTCAACGTCGATAAGGGCGAGGTCCATGTAGACGTTATCAAGACGAATACCGGGCAGATGTGTAAGTCGATCGACTTTGCCCGGTCGCTTGGGAAAGAATAGATCTTATGGTCCTTCGACATCCAGCGTGGTCTGGGGCGTGAACTCTATGAACCGGTTCGCGGCATAAAAAGCGCGTCTGGAAACATGATACCGCTCACGGATCAATTCCGCCACGTTGGTCCGCACGATGATCTTCTTATCCCGGAAATGCTCGCTCATGGACAGGTGCTGCAACGCGCTGTAACAATCCCCGACCTTCTCGCTATTGATAAGTGAAAGATACTGCTCAAGTGTCAGAATATAGTACTTTTCGGGCGGCTGCAACTGGCCAGGTTCCATTTTTATGACCTCTTACGGAATATTCGGAGGTTATATGTTTTTTATGATATAAGAAGCTGACCCTTGCTTAAATAAATTCAAACGGATAGCTGTTGCCAGCTTTTTAAAAAAAGGAGAACCAGTAGTCCTCCAGAACATGCGATACCAGCGAGGCCGATAAAGAAAAAAACAGGATGAAGAAAACGGCCAGAGCCCATCCTCCCTCCGAAGATATTAAGGTAGGCCGGCGCCTGAATACCATACAGCCAGTAAGGTAAATGGTCAATATCGACAAGCACGTTAGCGAGCCCACCGAGAAGCCCAGCAAGTAGTGTAAGGCCTCGCATTGTAATACGTATTCCCAACTGACCCACCCTGGAATCATTGAACGATTGTTTTTTATTATATTGTATTTATATAAACATAGTCCGTTAATTAAGTATCCGGGACACAGCCTTCAATCGGACCAAATAGCGCGAGATTCTAAATATATATCTCTTTAAATTTATTATAAGACGGGACCCATTATATTTATACCATAGAAATTAACATGACCACTGATGCCCCAGACATATGTGCTAGACGCGTCTGCGTTCATATACGGGATGTTCCCCGGCGGAGAGCTCGTGACCCCGCCGAAAGTCTATGCCGAGGTAAAGGATGAAGCCTCGGCACTCAAGCTGGAGATGCTCACCGGCCTGGCCGTCCGGGAGCCCGAGATACGCCACGTAGAGGAGGTGAAAAAAGAAGCGCGGGAGACCGGCGACATCATGCGCCTCTCTCCCTCGGATGTGGACCTGCTGGCGCTGGCGGCCGAAGAGCGGGCCGCGGGCAAGGACGTGGCCATCCTCAGCGACGACTACGCGGTCCAGAACGTTGCCCGGAAAATGGGTCTGGCGATATTGCCCCTGCATCAAAAGCGGATAAAGTATAAAATCGTGTGGGAAAAACGGTGCATAGGATGCAACCGGACCTTCCCGGAGGGCGACGTCTGCCCGGTCTGCGGGTCCCCGCTTAAGCTGAGAAAACGCTCCGCCAAGAGGTAAAAGGATGAGAAACGTTAACGATTTGATCGAAAAGGCGATCGAGCTGAGGAACCGAGGCCTGAGGTCGGGCGAGATCGCGGACGAGCTGAACATCTCGAGGGAGACCGCCACATGGCTCCTTACCCGCTCTAAGAAGGAGACCGGAATACCGGCGCCCAAGGATATTTTCGTGGACTGGAGTAGCATCGGCAAGAGCTCCAGCCGGCTGATGCTCATCGCGACGTGCATGGCCGATATGGTAGAAGAGACGCTGAACGAGCTGGACACGAACGTGGACGCGGTCGTGGGCGTGGCGCTCAGCGGCGTGCCGCTGGCCAACATCGTCGCCTACCAGTATGGCGTCGAATTAGCCGTAGTCCACCCTGCGAAGCACCGCTGGGAAGAGGGCAAGGAGATGAAGGAAGCGAAGGCCACGCTGAGCGAGAATTATTCGGACGTGCGGGGCAAGCGCTGTGTTATCATCGACGACGTCATCACCACCGGGAGCACGGCCGAGGAGACCGTCAGGCTCATCCAGGACAGCGGCGGCGAGGCCGTGATAGTGGCTGTCATCATCGATAAGAAGGGCATCGACAGCGTCGATTCCGTGCCCGTTCGGTCGCTTATTCGTGTCGGGCGCGTCGGATAAAGCCCCGATCTTTTTTTAAGGCAGGCTGGCGCCGGCATAGTAAGTTTTAATTAACTTGAACGAATAATATTATATGGTAGTGCTCCCTGACGGGGCATGGGGATGGGAAAAGTGTTTGAACGATTATTTAATCTATTCAGGAAAAAGCGAGCGGACGCGCCCGTTGATAAAGACTTTTTAAAGCCACGGGCGGAGCCGGTGAAAAAGCCGGTCGTCGTAACGTCGGACATGAAAGCGCCGCCCGCGGCCATACAGGAAATGCCGCCGGCCATCATGCTGCCCGAAACGACCCTTCCTATGGAAGAGCTGAAGCCGATGGTACAATTACCGCCCGACATCGACCCGAGCCAGGTCGTGATCGTGCGCCACGATGCACGCAAGGCGGACGGGGAGCGCTTCAAGTACTCGGATAAGCCGCTGAAGCCGCTGCGCGACGACGTGCGGGGCTCCGAACTGATCAAGTACAACGACGGGAAGGGCGGCGAGACCGTCAAGTATAACGCGAAGCCGGCCGCTCCACGCCCGGAAAATGAAGGCAAGAAGAACGAGGTCTTCAAGTATACGCCGACCCGCGTCGTCATCAAAAACTGAAAGTATTTTTATCTTTACCCCTTTCTTTCCCCTCTGCATGGCGAATCCACCACGGCGACACTGAGGCACCACGGAGGACACGGCTAATTATTCACCACGGCGACACGGCGAACACGGCGCTCTTTTATTTTCCTGAAGGGGGCTGATGCCCCCTCGGAGACCCCCTGCTTACTTTAATATCTTGAAGGGGGCTAACGCCGCGCTTAGCGCTCTTGCTTACCCCTAGGAGACCCCTGCTTAATAATATTATCCGGAAACCGTGTCGCCGTGCGTCCGCCGTGCCGATCATAAAAGAGCGCCGTGTTCGCCGTGTCGCCGTGGTGAATAAGAAACCGTGCCCTCCGTGTCGCCGTGGTGAATAAAGCGCCGTGTCTCCGTGGTTGCTACTCGCCCCAGACGGACGCCTTTTTTGCCCAGCTGCTCCGGGGATACTTCGACTGCAGCTTCTTGTTCACGTCCGCCAGATACGTCGCGTCATGAGTCTTCTCATAGCGGGCCACTCCCGTGTAGTACAGCGCCTCCGGCGCCTCCTCGCTGTCCGGGAACCGGTCGATGACGGCCCCATAGCATTTTTCCGCGCGTTCCCAGTCTTTATTCTTGAAGGCTGCACGGCCCTCTGCGAACAGCATCTCGGCACAGAAGTCGCCCGGCGGTAAATATCCCACCCACCGGTAGATCTCATTTCCGTTCGAGTCGGTCACGATAAACGTCGGCGTCCACTCGAAGTTATACCGCTTCATTAGCTCCTGCGACCGGGGGTCACTGACCTCGAACATGGCCGGGGCGAACATGCGGTCGATGAACTTAGCCACCTTAGGGTCCGGAAGTGTCTTCGCGATCGTGGCCTTACAGCCGCTGCACTGGTTCGAATGGAAGAAGAGCAGCGCCAGCTTTCCCGCGCGCTTTGCCTCGTCCAGGGCTTTTTGGGCATCGCTGCCCCACTTCAAAGGTTCCTGCATCATACAAATGAATTTTCCATCTCCGCACGATAAAACTCGCATGTGAAAAAAACGCAGGAATAGCTTAAAAGACCATTAAGTATGTATCCCTCCTCCTCCATACCAAGTGCTGGATAAATATGGCGTCTGAAACAACGGCCAACGAAGTGATCCAGCGGCTGAGGTCGATGTCGAAACCCGGCAGCCTGGACGGCATGGCGCGGTACGGCATTAGCGTAGAGCGGGCCTTTGGCGTTTCCATGCCCGAAATGAGGGCGCTCGCGAAGGAGCTGAAGAAAGACCACGGGCTGGCGCTCGCGCTCTGGGATACGGATTATCATGAAGCTAAAATCCTGGCAGGGCTCATCGACGACCCCCGCCTGGTCACGGATAAGCAGATGGACGCGTGGGTCGCCGGCTTCGACTCCTGGGACGTCTGCGACCAGTGTTGCTCTAATTTATTCGATAAGACGCAGTACGCATACGGCAAGGCCCTGGCGTGGACGCAGGACGGGCGGGAGTATGTCCGCCGGGCGGGCTATGTCATGATGGCCACGCTGGCCGTGCACGACAAGACGGCGCCCGATACCGTGTTCGAGCTGTTCCTGCCGTTCATCGTAAAAGGCTCGACGGACGAGCGCAATTTCGTGAAGAAGGCCGTGAACTGGGCCCTCCGGCAGATCGGCAAGCGCAATGCCGACCTGAATAAAAAGGCCATCGCTACGGCAAAGCAGATCCAGGCCCTGGATTCGAAGAGCGCCAGGTGGATCGCGGCCGACGCGCTGAAGGAGCTTCAAAGCCCGGCCGTCCAAAAGAAGGTCTCGAAGCAAAAAGCGAAATAAAATTTAATATGTGGCTCTAAACATTTTTCAGCCGCTTCGTGGCTGAAACAGTTTTGAGCTGGCTTATTATTTTTAGAGTGTCTTGACTCCTCATGAGGTTTGTAATGCTTAAACCATCACAAGTTTTAATATCGCCCATCGCTTAGAACAGCGTCGTTACCATGGCCGATGAGAAACACACGTTCGTCGTCGAGTCCTCGAAGAGAGAGCACGCCGAGGCCTACGACGAGGCGTCCGACATCTACGATACTTACGAGGGGCTCTTTTTCCCGTACCTCTTCGGCCGAATACGGTCGTTATTAATAGAGCGCTTTATTCCCCGGCTGCCGCCAGGCGCCCGGGTGCTCGACATCGGGTGCGGCACCGGGCAGCAGACGCTGCTCTTCGACAAAAGCGGCTTCGACGTGGTAGGCATCGACATCAGCCCGGGCCTGGTGAAAGTGGCGAATAAAAAACTCGGGAAAGGCATCTGCCTCGTATCGGACGCCTGCAAGCTTCCCTTTCCTGATGCCTGCTTCGACGCCGTCTCCAGCGCCGGCAGCACCTTGAACCACATACCCGACTATCAGTGCTTCTTCGATGAGGCGGGCCGCGTGCTCAAGCCTGGCGGCTATCTGTTCCTGGAATCGGACAACAAGTGGAAGTTAGACATTTTCTGGAGCTTTGCCAGCACTTTGACGGGTGACCCGCTAAAATACCACGAGACTCTGCCGGAGGTGATCGGCTACGTCAGGCGGCCATTCCACGAGGGCTATCCTTACGTGTTCCCGCTTACTTTTGACGAGAACAAGTTCAGGCTGCTGCGCCTGAGGGCCTTCACGTTCCATGAGCTGCAGAGTGAGCTGGAGAACATCGGGTGTGAAGTTTTAACGGTCCACGGGGCGCACTCGATAACGAATATCATACCCACCACCATCATGCAGCAGGACCGCCCCGGCCGCATTGCCAGGGGACTTTTTTCAATATTGAAGTCAGTCGAGGACCATGTCTATGACATCTGGCCGTTCAATAGAACGGGCGTGAGCATAATGGTTATCGCAAAAAAGAAAAAGTAGCTCAGCGGATCACTGGCCGGGAGGTCTCATGGTGCTCCGCTTTGGCGGCCGACCGGGATATATCGTCCAGCAGGTAGTCCATGCACCCCTTCATCTCACGGGCGATGTCGACGATGGAAAGCATCCCGACAAGCTCTTTTTTATCATTCACGACCGGGCACCGGCGGATCTTATTCTTATCCAGCGTCATCAGCGCATCGCGCATATCGCTGTCCTCGCTGCAGGTGATCAGGCGTGAGCTGGTGATATTCCCTATGCGCTCCCTGCCAGGGTCCTTATTCTCAGCGATACAGTTCGTGACGATCTTCCGGTCCGTGACGATGCCCTTTACCGCATTATGGTCCAGGACGACGATCGACCCCACGTCCGCATCCTTCATCTTTTTCGCCGCATCGGCCACCGAGGCATCGGCGCCGATGGTGACTACGTTCTTCGTCATTACATCCTTGACTTTCAAAAGCGACTCCTCCACACTATTATCATTTAATATACGATGTGATATCTCCGCGGCCGGATATCAGCTTATTTCCCATAAAAAACGCTTTACACCGCGGCCCACAATCGGAATTCAGGCGTACCCATTCGGCTCCGAGGCCGGCAGGAAAGTCTCGATGGCTTGCCCTGATAGAATATATTACCGGTTTTTTTGTCACAGGTAACTCGAAAAGTTGATATGCGCGGCCATACACTAAATGGTAGTACACGGTTCAAATTGAGGTATATCATGAAGCGCTACTCGATCCTTTTCGCCTTATCCGTCCTTATCGCGTCTTTACTTGTGGCCGGCTGTACCGGCTCCCCCGTCTCCACGCCCGCGGTCACGGCAACACCTAATCCTTCGGCGATAGTGTCTGCGGTGCCGACCCTCATCGGCAATAGCGACGAGGCCCACATCGAGTTTTACTATCAGCTTGGCAAGATGGCGGAGTACGACGGCCAGAAAGCGTCGCCCGGCATGTTGTTTTATCCATTGCAGGTAAAGGTCAGCTCAGATAAGCCGGTCCAGACGTCCCCGGACTGGTTCGGTGTAGAGTATAAAGTGAACGACACGGACCCGGTCCAGACGAGGCAGCCCTTCAGCACCTACATGTTCACGTACCCGACAAGGGAGCTCAGCTCGGACACGGGGGCGGCAAGGGGCGGCATAATCTTCGAGCTGCCGGCTAACCTGGCGGAGGGGTATCCAAAACCTTACTACTATATGCCTCTGGACCAGCAGCAGGGCCCGTATAAGGTATATAATAAAGTCTATGGAGTGGTGGGGGCGACAAATTAAGCCCCTCGATAAAATCAGTTAATTTATTAAATATGAAGGATATGTGACGACCATGGCAGATTTCGCAGAAGAGATTTTCAGCTTACTAGGAAACCCCAACGACAGCCTGCGCTTATCGGAGCTCGTCGAGTCGTTCGACCTCAAGGACAGCGAGAGCCAGCCGCAGGAGATCGTCGTCCGGCTCCGGAAGAATCTGCCTTCGTCCGACGCGAAGTGGGTAAAGGATACGCTGTCCGAATACGACGTATTCTATAAGTTCATCATCATGCCTTCGTAAAGGTTTTTTTAAAATTGCTGTTTCGAATATCCTCATGTTCGTTGCTTCCTGGCCTTCGAGAGGTCGCAGGGCGAACATAATATAGTTCAATAAAAAATTTTAAGTTTAAAACGGAGTGGGCCCGGTGAGATTCGAACTCACGGCCTCCGCCATGTCAAGGCGACGTCATAACCGGCTAGACCACGGGCCCGATGATGCACTATACTGATGTGGACGCATCGTACTAGTGCGGAGTGCGCACAATACTAGTGCGATAACAAATATTAAGGTTTCCCTCGAAGATGCACTCCGAAATGATATATTTTCCGTCCGGCTATTTTTTATGGGAGCCACCCGGCTCTTTAGCCACGGGCTTTAACGAGGTTTTTACTTTCGCGAGGCCGTAAAGCAGGGCAGCCGATGCCAGGGAGCCGCGGCGGAAGTTCTCAAGGCTGAAGTGCTCGTTAGGCGAGTGGAGCGCGTCGTCCGGGTCGCCCCAGCCGAGCATGAGTATATCTTCGATGCCAAGGCCCGCCTGCATTGCGACGACGGCGCCGATACTGCCGCCGTCCCGGGTGAATACGGGCCTGACGCCGAAAGCATACTCGATAGACCGGGCCATGGCATGGATGGCGGGGCTATCCCTCGGGACGATTAGCGCCCGGTTACTGCTGATATTCGTGACCTTCACAGTAACTCCAACCGGGGCCATCGATATTACGTATTTTTCTAAGAGGCCTGCGATCTCGTCCGGGTCCTGGTCCGGGACCAGGCGCATGCTGACCTTGGCGCCCGCGCTGGCCGGGATGATGGTCTTGGAGCCCTCTCCCTGGAAGCCTCCCCAGATGCCGTTAATGTCCAGTGTAGGCCGGGCGCGGACGCTCTCAAGGATCGTATAGCCCTTTTCCGGGACGAGCTTCGGCACTCCCAGCATGGCCGCTTCTGCCTTTTCATCGAAGGGCAGTCTCGCCATCTCTTTTCTCTCCCACGGCTCGAGGTCACGGGCGTGGCCGTAAAATCCGGGGATCAGCACCTTGCCTTGGTCGTCCTTTAGCCTGCTCAATATCCAGGAAAGCGCCAGGGCCGGGTTCACGACAGAGCCGCCGTGCAGGCCGGAGTGCACGTCATATTTGGGTCCCTGAATATCGATCTGCATATACAATAAGCCCCGCAGGCCGTAGCATATACTGGGCATGTCCGCACGGTACTTTTCGCCGTCCGAGAGGGCGATGAAGTCCGCCTTTAATAAGTCTTTATGCGCGTCCAGGAAAGCCCTGAAGTTCGGGCTGCCGACCTCCTCTTCGCCCTCTACGACGAGCTTGACGTTCAGCGGCAGCGTGCCGTCCACGGCGAGAATTGATTCGATGGCATTGAAGAACGTAAGAAACTGGCCCTTATCGTCCGTGGCGCCCCGGGCAAAGACGCAGCCGTCCTGTATGGTCGGCGTAAAGGGCGGATGACACCACTGGTCGACCGGGTCGGGGGGCTGGACGTCGTAGTGGCCGTATATCAGGACGGTCGGGGCATCCTTGTGGGGGCAAAGCTCCGCGTACACGACCGGGTGGCCTTTTGTCTCATAGAGCGCGCCTTTAAATCCAAGGCGCTCGGCTTCGTGGAGAAGCCACTTTGCGGCCTTTCGTATATCGCCGGCATGGGCGGGCAGCGTACTGATGCTCGGTATCCTCAAGAATTCGCAAAGCCTTTCGACGTACTTATCCTGGCCTTTCGCCAGGTGCTCCACAACGGGCCCCGGTAATTGCTCCATAAATAACACCTGATAATATCAGTAAAAGGCGCCGTCTTTCAATATATGCTTTTCATCTCCTTCGGGAACCTTTAATGATAGTTATATTGGCAAATATATGCAGAGTCATAAAACTTAAGCAGTATCTTGAAATGGATAATTATATCGTGTTTTAATGACTATGAGGTAAACAAATAATTACCGATGAAGGGCCTTTAAGGCCTTTTTGTAACCTGGTGTTAAAAATGAGCGAAAGAATGGAGCGAAAAAAGCGCCAAAAACGTAACACTATTATCGATAAAGCTGAAAGGGCAATGGCCAAAAAGGGCTACTGGGACATGACGATGGACGAGGTCGCCGAGGACGCCGACGTGGCAAAGGGCACCATCTACCTTTACTTCAATAGTAAGGAGGCCCTTTGTGCAGCCGTTATCGCCCGTATCATCGCCGATATGAACGTCATCATCAGGGAAAGGCTGAATGGCGTCGAGGGCGGCATGCCCCGCATCAACGCGACCGTGGGCGCCGTGATAGAATGGAACGCGACCCACTCCGATAAGGCCCGCGTGCTCGATAACGTCATGACGCTGAAGTTCAAGGATACGGCGGACCCCAACGTGCGGGAGTACATCGACCAGATGGACGAGCAGCTCCAGATCATTCGCGAGGGCTATGAGCTCGCGATCGCCGAGGGCACGATCAGGCCGGACCTCGACCCGCTTCCTGCGGTCATTTTCCTGCGCATGGCTTTCTGGGTGGCAATGAACCCCTTCCCGTCGCATGAGGTCCTAATGGCACAGAGCGGGATCGACCACGAGCAATTAGTTAATTCGGCCCTCGATCTCATTCGCCACGCTACACATATAGACGTTAAAAAGCCCTTGACGGGCGAAGCTCTGAAGCGTGGAAAGGCGAGGAGCTGATAATTTCAGGGCACACGCAAAAAGGCTATAAGCCCGGCAATCGCTAATCTTCTCTGAGGTTATAGCACGGGCAATCTCGATGACGTCGCCGGCAGGCTTAAGGTCCGGGAGGCGGACCACGAGGAATACGCAGTCGTCCCCGGCCGCGAGTCTCCGCCGGACGACGACTTCATGCCCTCCTGGCTTTATGACGATGCGTACTTCGAAGGCCAGCGCGTCAAGAAAAAGTACCTGAAAGCGTATAACGGCGTCCGGCTCGAGGATGCCATCCGGGGCACACCCGTCGGCGGCGAGTTCGGCGAGTGCTACCTCATCGAAAGCTCTACAGACTTTTCTATTAGCGGGATCGGCCGCGAAAAAGCCCGGTCCGCTCTTTTATCCAACCTCCGGCTGCTCCGGGGGATCGGCCCGGGCACGGAGAGGAAATTACACCGGGCAGGATACCACGATATCGAGAGCCTGCTGGGCCATATGCGCTGGAGGGACGAGGCAAAGCGGTTCTTATCCATCGTCGACTCGGGGGACGCCTGCGCCATACAGCAGGAACTCTGGCACTGGCTGCCGAAATCGCATCCCCTGAACCTGAATATCGCCGCCTTCACCGAGGTGGAGAGCCTCGTGGCGCTGGACATCGAGACGATGGGGCTGTTCTCGAGGCCCATCATTCTCTTCGGCGCCGCGTTCACGAAGGGCGACAAGGTCATCACCCGGCAATACCTGGCCCGGAGCGTCGACGAGGAGGCGGCGGCAATCGGCGAATTCTGTTCCATCATAGAGAAAAATCCTCTGGTGTCCTATAACGGCCGCTCCTTCGACGTGCCATACATCAACCAGCGCCGCTGGTACTATGGCCTGGGCGGCGACATCGATAACGTCCACTTCGACATGCTGCCGTTCGCCCGCCGCTTCATGAAGGCAAAAGCGCCGGACGCGCGGCTCACGACCATTGAAAAATATTTATTCGGGCAGGAGAGACGGGATGATGTGCCCGGCGCCCTGGTGCCAGAGTTCTACGAGGAGTACCTGCGCACGCACAACCCGGGCCCGCTGGTGCCCATCGTCGAGCATAACCGGAATGACCTGGTATCGCTGGTCCGGCTTTTCTCGAAGTTCTGCGAGGGCTTATAACAAATTCACTGGAGTTCTTAAATTAATCATAGAAGAGCCGTTATCACTTTTACTTCTTTGGCAATAAATATTGAATATAAGGATAGTCTACAATTGTTATTTTCGTCTTGCATCCTTTACTTTATTTTTATATAAACTCGAATTATACACGGCAGCTATTAGACCCATGACGAGGCCGATAATACCAAGATATAATACACCTATACCTTCAGGACCTATATATAAATAAAAACTATAACTCAAGATAAAAACTAATATTCCGAACGTGAATTGCTCAAGAGAAGGTGTTATTTTTTTTTCATACCATTTATCAAAGGAATCTAAAAATCTATTTATCCGGTTTTTAATCTCAGCCAGGAGGTCCAATGTATATTCATTCTTTTGTATTGCAACCTGCCTACTTTCTTTCATGATTTCAGCTCGTTTATTTTACGGATAGGCAGGTTATGATATTAATACTATCGATTCGTTAATGTGACTTTGTCTTCCGGACGCGTGCTTGCGACGATTCCTGGATATGCGGCCATAAACAGGCAATTGCACTTTCAATATTTATAAATGTTAATGGAACTTTAAAGTATAACAAATATGTCCTGCGAGAGCTACAATGGGGGCAATTGAAGAATATCTCAGGGATCTAAAAACATCCCCGGACTACGAGGGGCAGATCGCCCACATCGAGGAGATCGACGAGCGCCCGCCATCCTACGACGATGTCAACCATATCCTTAACCTGAAGCTGCGCGGATATCTCGACGCTCATAAGATCAGGCTTTACTCTCACCAGGCAAGGGCCATCGACCTGGCCCTCGACGGTAAGAACGTGATAATCACGACGCCTACGGCGTCCGGGAAATCATTAGCCTTCAACGTCCCGGTCTTCGAGACTCTGCTCAACGATAAAAAATCCACGGCACTCTATCTTTACCCCATGAAGGCACTTTCAAACGACCAGCTCAAGACGCTCAAGGCCATGGATGAGGAGCTGGGCACGAAGGCCTCGCCCGCCGCATATGACGGCGATACGCCGCAGTCGGCCAGGACAGGCATCCGGGACGTGTCCCGGATCATCGTGAGCAATCCCTATGCCATTCACCGCTACTTACCATGGCATGACAGGTGGAGGCGCTTTTACTCCGGGCTGAAATACGTGATCATAGACGAGGCACACACATACCGGGGCATCTACGGCTCCGGCGTCGCCATGCTCATGCGCCGGCTGAGGCGCATCCTGAAGCGGTATGGCGCGGACCCGCAGTTCATCCTCTCATCGGCCACCGTCGCGAACCCGGAAGAGCTCTCATATAAGCTGACCGGCAAAGAGTTCAGCGTCGTATCGGGCGACGGCTCAGGCCGGGGCAAGAAGTACTTCATGTTCTGGAACCCGCCTATCGAAGGCCAGTCCCGGGGCTCGACCCACCAGGAGACCATGCGTCTCCTGGTAGACCAGCTCGACCATGGCCTGCAAACACTCTGCTTCACGCCCTCCAGAAAGATGGCTGAACTGATAGCGAAATGGGCCCGGGAATATGATAACAATAAGTTCTATAACGAGATCGCCTCCTACCGGGCCGGATACCTGCCCGAGGACCGCCGGCGCATCGAGAACGATTTCAAGAGCATGCGCCTCAAGGGCGTCACATCGACGAACGCGCTGGAGGTCGGCATCGACATCGGCACGCTCGACGCGGTAATAATCTCCGGCTATCCCGGCACGCGCATCTCGACCTGGCAGCAGGCGGGCCGGGCCGGCCGGGGGACGGCCGAGTCGCTGGCGACGCTGGTCGCCTTCGATAACCCGCTCGATCAGTTTTATATGAAGCACCCGGAGCGGTTCTTCAACTCCAGGAACGAGGAGGCCATCGTCGATCTTCACAATCCTTACATCCTGATGGGCCACCTCATGTGCGCCTCGGCCGAGCTGCCTCTCACGGCCGCGGATTCTGCGTACTTCGGCGACATCTCCGAGGCCATGGAGGCGATGTCGTCGGCCGGCATTATCCGGCGCACGCCGCGGGGCATGGTCTACGGCGGCTCGAAGAGCCCTTCCGAGATCGTGAGCTTGAAGAACATTTCCAGCCATAACGTGCGCGTGATGTGTGGTTCTGAGCTGCTCGAGACCATGGAGACCGGGCGGGCGTGTTCCGAAGCCCATACTGGCGCCGTACTGCTGCACCAGGGCGAAACCTATCTCATCGAAGACCTGGACTTGAAGCTTGGCATCGCCCGGGCGATAAAAAAAGACGTCGACTACTATACCGAGGCTCTTAAGCTGTCGGACGTGGCCATCATAAAGGAGCGCCAGAAGAAGACGGTCAACGGCATCGACGTCCACGTCGGCGACGTGATGGTCACCGAGCAATATTACGAGTATGCCATGAAGCGCTACGAGAAGCTCCTGGGATATTTCCCGCTGGACCTGCCCTCGCAGACCTTCGAGTCCGTGGCTATATGGTTTACACTACCCGAGGAGCTCCATCAGAAGATGCTCTCCGGGAACAAGGACTTCAACGGCGGCATCCACGCCCTTGAGCATGCCATGATCGCCATGACGCCGCTGTTCGCATTATGTGACCGGTGGGACCTGGGCGGCCTGTCAACGCCGAACCATCCGGACACGAACCTGCCGACGATATTTCTATACGACGGCTACGAAGGCGGCATCGGCATCGCCGAAAAATGCTTTGAACTATTCCCCGAATTATCCAGGGCCACGCTGGAGCTGGTCCGGGACTGCCAGTGCACGGAAGGGTGCCCGGCATGCATTTACTCGCCCAAGTGCGGCAATAAGAACAAGCCGCTCGATAAGGCCGTTGCAAAAGATATTTTACAGCAAATGATAAACATTAATGTTAAACAGCAATAAGTCCCATCGAGCGTTAAAGCGACAGGCCTTTTCTCATCTGATCTCTGGCACGGTCGTGGCGACCGCTGGCAGCATGACCACGAACCTGGCGCCCTGTGTATGGTCGCCCGGCACCCGGTCCTCGATCCAGACCTGGCCGTGATAGTCCTCGATCAGCGACCGGACGATATAGAGGCCCAGGCCCTTGCCCTGGGCTTTCGAGTCGCCCCTCGCGAACCGGTTAAACAGCCTGCCTTTCAGGCTATCGGGGATTCCCGGCCCGTTGTCCTCGACGGCCACTCTACAATAGTCGGCACCGCTGTCATTGAGCCTATCCAGCTTAATGTTTATATCCAGGGGCCTGTCGTCCGGGGAGTGCTTGATGGCATTACCGATCAGGTTGGAAAAAATATCGTGGATGAGGCCGTTCGCCATGACGTGGCAATCGTCATCCGCCTCTAAATGAATGGATACTCTCCTGCCGTTCGAGACCCAGTGATTCTCCTTCATGCCGGCCATGAGGTCCTTCAAGTCGATGATATCAGACTTGTATCTGCCCTCCATGATATTCTGGAGCTTTCGCACGTTCGCGATGAGCGCCGTGCTGTTATTCAAGGCTTCCAGCGGCTTCGACACGAGCTCTTTTTCCTCTACGTCGAGGGCCAGGGTCTCGTTCGCAATCTCGAGGTAGCCCATGGCGATCTGGTTAATATTGTTGATGTCGTGGCTCATCAGGTCCAGGTAGAGCTCCGCCCGCTCCTTCGCTTCCCTCAGCTCATCTTCCATCCGCTTGCGCTCGGTGATATCCTCCTTGACCGCAACGAAGCGGACGATATTGCCTTTATCGTCCCGGATGGGCGAAATGACGGCCGACTCATAGTATAGCCCGCCGTTCTTCTTCTTATTCAGGAATTCGCCGCGCCATTCGTTACCTGCCAGGATCGTCTTCCATAGCTGTTCGTATACCTCCCGGGGCGTCTTACCGGATTTTAATATGCGGGGATTGCTACCCCTCACCTCGTCGAACGTATAGCCCGTGAGCCGAGTGAACTTCGGGTTCACGTACTCGATGTTGCCGTGAATGTCGGTGACCACGACCGTCGCCGGGCTATCCTCGACCGCCCGGGATAGCATGCGAAGCTGCTCCTCGGAACGCTTGCGTTCCGTGATCGGCCGTGTCGTGATGACGATGCCATCCACGCCCGGTACTCCGAACATGCTGACGCCCGTCGATTCCACGTCCAGGTATTCGCCGTCGGCCTTGAGGATACGGAACTCCGTGGGAATACCGGGATTGCGATTTTTTAAAATCTGTTCCAGATCGTTCCTTACACGATCGCGGTCGTCGGGATGCACGATCTCGAGCGGCGACCTCCCTAACATATGGCCGGGCGCATAGCCCAGTATCTTCTCGGAGGATGGAGAGTCAAAAATAATGCGCCCCTCCCTATCCAGTATGCGGATAATGTCCGACGAGTTCTGGATCAGCGACCGGAACCGGATATCGCACTCCTCCAAAGCTTTCCGGACCTTCTTTTGCTCCAGGCTCTCGATGACCTTCCACGTATTCTCGCGCTTCGCAAGCGCGAACCGGTGCGTGCTGGCCACGTCGAGGATGTCGTTGGCGTCGCACATATCCAGCGAGTAGGTGCAGAGGGCGATCATCGGATAGTTACCGATCAGATCGTCGACCTGCCGCTCATAGCTCTGGAAACCATTCCAGCCTGCTTTTTCCAGCCAGAACGTGTTCCCCGACAGCCTGAGTCCGCTGAAGCCCCGGGCCATGGCTTTTTGCAGCTTATCCACCCAGCCGTTCAGTATGCGCTCAGCATCGAATTTACCGTCGATGACATACCATTCCGTGTATGGTATGATCTCGATCTGCCCCTTCTTCAGGTATACGTCAAAGTCCGGTATTGCTTTGGCCATTCGGGCCTCGATCTCGCCAGCGTTTAACGGCTCCGAGGCAACGCACATGCAAAATTCGTTATTCCTGAGACCCGCCTCTAAGTAGGATACCAGGATATCGGCCAGGTCTTCCTTGGTCTTATAGAATACACAAAAATGAGTTCCCCACGGTAACTCGCCAATGATATCAATGCCAGATTCCCGTTCGGTATCCATTGTTATTACCCTGAGCTTGTTTCAAACCGCACCGTTAGGTATTTTCTGATAATAAATATACTTTAGGTTATATTACCTGCCAACATGATAACCGGTTGACCGAGGGCCCTGCCCCTCGATCAGAGGAGCTCAGGGCTCCCGTGGGTCTGGTCGAGCGACCTCAGCCTGTTATACAGGCCCTCTTTTTGCTCGAGCTCCTTCTGCGTGCCCCTCTCGACGATCTGCCCGCCTTCGATCACGACGATGAAGTTGGCGATGTCCGTAAGCGACATGCGGTGGGAGATGATGAACGTCGTCCGGCCTTTCATGAGCTCGTCCAGGGACTCCTTCAGGTGTAGCTCGGTTTCGGGGTCGATGGCCGATGTCGGCTCGTCTAAAATGATCAGCGGCGTGTCCTTGAGGAAGGCTCTGGCGATGGATATGCGCTGCCTCTGGCCGACCGAGAGCTTCGTGCCCCTCTCGCCGATGAGCGTGTCGTAGCCTTCGGGCAGGCTTTCGATGAACTCGTGGATGCGCGCCTTTCTGGCCACGCGGACGACGTCTTCCCGGGAGGCCTCGGGCCTGCCATACTTGATGTTGTTCTCAATGGTATCGTTGAAGAGGAAAATATCCTGGGAGACGACGCTGATCTGCTGGCGCAGCCAGGAGTGGTCCAGCTCGTTCAGATCGACGCCGTCCAGCGTAATTTTACCGGACTGCGGGACGTATAATTTCAGCAACAGGCTGACCAGCGTGGTCTTGCCCGCGCCGCTGTGGCCGACGAGCGCGACGGTCTCGCCGGGCCTGACCTCGAAGCTGATGTTTTTCAGGGTCGGCTCGCTTTCATACGAAAAGGACACGTTATCGAACTTAACGTTACCTTTCACGTGGTCCAGCTTCTTCTTCGTCTTTTCGTCCCACTCGAACTCGGGGGCGATGTCGAACATTTCCTTCAGCCGGTCCATGGAGGCGAACGCCGGCTGGAAGGTCAGGTATGTGCGGTAAAGCATGTTGACCGCGTTCGATATGAACATGATGTACGTGATGAAGGCGACGTAATCGCCTATGGTCATGCGGCCGCTCTGGATGTCGAAGGCGCCGAAGAACATGATGACCACGGTGAGCGCGAACATGGTCCCGCTCATGAACGAGCTGGCGAAGGACATGATCACGGAGCGGGCGATCCGCGTCCGGATGACGTTCTTGAGCTCCGAGGCGATCTTGCCGACCTCTTTTTTCTCCATGGCGTAGGACTTGACCACTTCGACTCCCGAGATGGCCTCCTGCATGTCCCGGGACACTTCCGAGTTGTACTCCCTCTCCTTGCGGCTCAGCGCCCTTATACGGTCCGAGAACAGGTACCGGATGGCCAGGTAGACGGGTATGACGCAGGCAATGATCAACGCCAGGCGGGCGTTCATGGAAACGAGGATCGCGACGCCGAAGATCAGGTAGAAAATGTTGGATATGATGGTGGTGACCGCGTCCGAGAACAGGTACTGCATCATGCCCACGTCGTCCGAGACCCGGGACATGAGGTACCCCGTCTGCCTGCTCTTGATAAATATCATGGGAAAGCGGAGGACGTGGTCGAAAAGGCTTGTCTGGACGTTGAAGGTCATCTGCTGCTGGTAGATGGCGGAAAAATAGCTCTCCAGTATGTTAAGGATGACGCTGGCGATGCCGAGGGCTATCATAAGCAATATTAAAAAGTTTATTGAGCTCAGGTGCCCGTTAACCGTCGCGGCATACGCTCCCAGCCCGAGCATCCCCAGAAAGCTATCGACGCCTGCATAGCCCGTCTTCTGTATGACGAAGTCGATGAATATCTTGCTGGACATGGGCAGGAGCGCGCTGATGGCCGTCGTCATCATGACAAGGAGCACGCTGAGCGCCCCGATCTTCCATACCGGCTTCACGAACTGAAAGAAGAAAGCAAGGTCCTTGAACTTGAACTTTGACGCCGCCGGCTTTGGCACGCTTAGCACTGCCTTCACGGCACTGATGAAATTATTAATTTTGTCGGACACTACGGTCATTTTGGTAAGACATTGATAACATACCTTTTTTAAATCTTTTCTGTATATATGCGCTTGCACTATTACTTTCGCCATGCTTGCTCAAGTATTAATATGTGAATGGCACATTTGTTGCACGTGAACGGCCTCATCGAGCTGCCTGGCATAGGCGAAAAGATCTCTAATAAGCTTATTGACCATTTTGGCTCCGAGCGCGCTGCCCTGGAAGTGCTGCGTAAGCATGACGTCGCCAGCCTGTCCGGCGTTCCCGGGATAAGCGAAAAGTACGCCGTCTCGCTCATTCACGAGGTGATCGCGCAGGAGGATGGCGCCTCTATCGAAGATTTTCTGCAGACGCCCGAGGCCTTTAACGTTTACGATAAGATCGTTGGCCTGATGCGCTCCTACGCGCATACTTCCTATTCTCGCGCAAAATTGAGCACTTTCATTCCCTATCCTTCGAATAAGGCTGACCGGATCAGGGCAGTCCAGTCTGAATTAAACGTCTATATCGACCTGGCAAAAAAGCTGGGCGACGATGCCCTGTTAAGCGCCGCCTTAAAAAAAGTCAGGTACCTGAAGGAGCCGTCAAAAGTGGCAAAATCAAGAGACAGGGCCATCTTTACGGATAATAAGAAGGACTATGAGCGGCTGCTCGGCGAGCACATCGACCGCTACCTGGACGTCTACTGCGTGGAGAACATGGGCGAGCTGGTCGACATCGCAAAGGGCTATTCGCAGTCGCTGGTCCTGGGCAGTAAGTTCGCGGGGTCTGATTTCCCGGAGGATATGAGCGTCGATTTCATGGAAGGCGCGGGTGAAGCGTGGTGGCTGGTGCCCGAGGTCGTTATCTCTTTCTTCGCGGCGAACAAGGAGCCCATCGAGGCATCCGTCGAGGCCATTAAGATCATACGCTCAAAATCCGACATGATTATCTGTTCCAGCCTGAACGACGCAATGATGCTCGAGCTGTCGCAGGAGATGGGCCGTATCACGCCGGAGGGCGAGCTGGAGCTGGGCGTCGACCCGGAGATCGACCGCCTGAAGAATGTCCTGGCCCGCTACAACGAGGCCCTGAAGGCATCCCTGAAGAAGGCTAACGCCGACCTGCACGACCGCATGGAGAACAATACGGTCACGCTCAAGGGCTCGCAGCTCCTGGGCATGTTCGGCGAGAAAGGCGAGGCGGGCCTGAAGGGCATGCTGGAAAAGGAGGTCGCCAAAGCCTATGCCGAAGTCGTCGGAGAGGCTAAAACTTTCATCCGTGAACAGCTGGCGCTGAAGCCTTTCGAGATGCAGTACGTCGACCTCATGTTCTGCGACGAGATCGTCTACCCTATCGAACTTAACTACCGGGCCGTGGACGGCTTCAAGAACGCCATCAATCGCCAGCTCGTCAAACGCAGCCTGGATATCAAGAGGAACAGCGCAAAGCGCCTCTCGAAGTTCGAAGCCGTATGCAAGGATATGGTCCGGGACACGCTGGAGTTCGACACGTACTTTGCCATCGGGCTCTTCGCCCTCGACTATCGCCTTAAGCTGCCGGCCGTCAATGGGCACGCCGGCATCAGGGTCACCGACGGCTATAACATATTCCTTCGGGGCCATACCCAGAAGGTGGAGCCCGTTAGCTATGCCGTGGGCGTGAAGGTAAAAGATACAAAAGGCGAGCGTGTCGTAATCCTTAGCGGCGTTAACTCGGGAGGCAAGACCACGATGCTGGACCTGCTGGCGCAGGTCGTGATCCTGGGCCAGATGGGCTTCCCGGTGCCCGCCGAATCGGCCGAGATCGGCCTCGTGGACGAGCTGCTATACTTCAGCAAGTCGAAGGGCACGCTGACGGCCGGCGCTTTCGAGACCACCATCAAGGGCTTCTCACGTGTCGTAAGCAAGAACAGCAAGGTCGTGCTCGTCGACGAGCTCGAGTCGATCACCGAGCCCGGCGCATCGGCCAAGATCATCGCCGGCATCCTGGAAACGCTATACGATAATGACGGGAGCATCGCCGTCTTCGTGAGCCACCTGGCCGAGCAGATCCGGGAGAACACGAAGTACAGCATCCGCGTCGACGGCATCGAGGCCAAGGGGCTCGATGCTAATCTCAATCTGATCGTGGACAGGACGCCCCGGTACAATTATTTAGCGAAGAGCACGCCGGAGCTCATCGTCGAGCGGCTCACGCGGTCGTCGGACGGCGATAAAAGGGAATTTTACCAAAATCTGCTGGCAAAGTTCAAATCGAAGAATTAATTTTTATCCTTTAATTCCGCCAGATACATGCCCAGCAGCACCATCAGCCCTCCGCCAATGGTTGCCGGGGTCAACGTCTCGCCCAGGATGAGCCAGGCCAGGACGATGGTCGACAGGGGCACAAAATAAATGTACACCCCTACCTGAGAGGCGTCCATCCTCTCCAGCGCTACATTATATGCCAGATAGGCGATGATGGAGCAGAAGATGGCCAGGAACACGATGGCGC
The DNA here is from genome assembly GCF_035506375.1 of Methanocella sp. Classification (NCBI taxonomy): domain Archaea; kingdom Methanobacteriati; phylum Methanobacteriota; class Methanomicrobia; order Methanocellales; family Methanocellaceae; genus Methanocella; species Methanocella sp. The sequence goes on along the minus strand of NZ_DATJPM010000049.1, from coordinate 1,741 downwards.
CGATGGCATCCAGCGGTATGTCCGTGACTGCGGTATGCGGCGTTAAAAGGTAGAACGGTACCAGGCAGATCGTGCCGATGATGAATATGAGGTTGAGGATGGTCAGCGGGTTGTATTTCGATGCGATCTTCTTGCCATAGATGGAGTAGACCGACCACAGGAGTGCGCAGACGATGATCATGATGTCGCCCAGGGCATGGCCGCCCAGGTCAAAGGACAGCGAGCCCTTCGATACCAGGACCGCGACCCCGAGAAAGCCGATGACGGAGCCGGCGATCCTCCACCTGCTGAGCTTTTCATTCAGGAAGAGCGCGCTGAGAAAGATGATGAAAAATACGGACGTATTTATGAGCAAAGAGGCGTTCGTAGCGGTTGTATATTCCTGGGCCGTGACCTGGATGACGTACTGCAGCGTGACGCCCGTCAGGGCCATGATGATTATAGCGCCCAGGTCTTTGATATCGCACTTGAAGATCTCTTTTCCTTTCCAGAGGTAGGTGATGGCTGCCAGGAGAGGCGTGGCGATAAAGAAGCGCAGTGAGGCGATCTCGATGGGCCCGATGCTCTTGAGGGCGATGGCGTTGGCGACGAAAGAGCCGCCCCAGAAGACGTTAATGGCAAATAGCGCGACCATCAGCGGCCATTGGCCGTCTCGCTTGACCTCGTCGGGCATAGAGAAGCAAAAAGCTTCCCTACGCATTTAAATTTTCGGTCATTTTGATATTTTTCAGGTGCATAGCCACGTCTTTTCCAAGCAACTGGCACCCCTCGAGCTCATTATCCGATGGCTTGAGCTTCACCCGTATGACCGGGTCCAGTACCCTGAACCCCATCTGGCGCAGGCGTTCGGCGACCACTGGCGCCCCCTGGCCACTCCAGCCGTAGGAGCCGAAGACGATTGCGAGCTTGCCTTTAATGTCCTTACCCGCGAGGTCGTCCAGCAGTTTCAGGATAGGCCTGGCCGCGTGATAGTTAAACGTCGGCACGCCGAAACCAACGGCGTCGGCGGCCATGACTTCATCGGGCGTCACGTTGAACGCGTCCACGACGTCCGTGTCCAGCTTCAGGGACCGGGCGCCCTCGGCGATGGCTTCGGCCATGGCCTTCGTGTTGCCGGTCGTGCTGTTATAGACTATCAATAATCTGGGCATAATTGATTGAATGCGGTTGGATATTAAAAAAGTGACTATAAGTAGTGTTATTGTAGCCGTTGACGCCTCCGGTTTTTCACCACAAAGGCCAGTAGTTCCGTGTTTGTTATGTGGTCGTTCGTCCTTTGTTCGTGTCGTTCGCTGATTTGTCCGGTTTTTCAACACGAAAACACGAATTCTTTTCTAGTCCCACGTAAGGGGCACGAACCACACTAAAGTAGATGCTTTCACGTCAAAACACTAAACAACCTCCCGAATGCGCGAACCTCGCTAAATTAACTTGAAACACTAGAGAAAGCATATTAAATAAAGCATAAGGGTCATGCCGTCCTCGTGGTTCAATCCTTTAGTGTTTTCGTGCCATTGGAGAGGTTGTTTCGTGTTTTAAGCGCCAGGCATGGAACTTAGTGATTTTCGTGCCCTTACGTGGGATATAAAAATTTTCGTGCTTTCGTGTTGAAAAACCGACGGGCAGTACGAAAGTGGAAAACAGGGCAGAGGACCACTAAACAAACACGGAACTACTGGAGCTCTGTGGTGAAAAATAGTGTCCTCCGTCACCGTTGTGCCTTAAAGAGCAGCTAACCATC